>JBFFMO010000036.1:0-13040 GCA_041554035.1 Allomicrovenator sp.
GGCGGCCAGGCGGCCGTGGTTCCTGATACCCCTGCGATTCCTGACACCTGACCAGCCGATACCCGATACCCCCTGCGATTCCTGACACCTGACCAACCGATACCTGATACCCCTGCGATTCCTGACACCTGACCAACCGATACCCGATACCCCTGCGATTCCTGACACCTGACCAACCGATACCCGATACCCCCTGCGATTCCCGATACCCGATACCCGACTAACGAGTGAGAGGTTTGTACTTCAGACGATGCGGTTGATCAGCAGCAACACCAAGCCGTGAGCGGCGGTCCTTCTCGTACTCCTCGTAGTTTCCTTCGAACCAGACCACCTCCGAGTTGCCCTCGAAAGCCAAGATATGGGTCGCAATACGGTCCAGGAACCAGCGATCATGGCTGATGATGACCGCGCATCCCGCAAAATCTTCCAGCGCGTCTTCAAGTTCTCGCAGGGTCTCGACATCAAGGTCATTGGTAGGCTCATCGAGAAGCAACAAGTTGCCTTCGCACAGCAGGGTGCGCGCCAGATGGACTCGATTGCGCTCGCCGCCCGAAAGCGTCCCCACTTTTTGCTGCTGAGTACGCCCCTTAAAACCAAACGCCCCCACGTACGCGCGTGAATTCACCTCACGCTTGCCGATGGCAATGGTCTCGGCACCGCCTGAGATGATTTCCCAGACGGTCTTGTCGGCATCGATGTCATCGCGAAACTGAGTCACGCTCGAGATCTTGACCGTGTCGCCAACAATGAGCTCACCGCTGTCAGGCTCCTCGACCTTGGTGATCATGTTGAAGAGCGTCGTTTTACCGGCACCGTTTGGCCCAATAACGCCAACGATTCCGTTTCTTGGCAGGTTGAAGCTTAATCCATCGATCAAGAGTCGGTCGCCAAATCCCTTACGAAGGTCAGTCGCTTTGACCACGACGTCACCCAGACGTGGTCCCGGTGGAATGATGATTTCTTTGCGACGGTCCGCATCGCGATTGTCTTCGAACTCACGACGCATCTCGTCGTAGCGGTTCAGACGCGCTTGGCTCTTGGCCTGACGCGCTTTCTGACCCATCCGAACCCATTCAAGCTCACGCGCCAACATGCGAGATTTTGCCGAATTCGACTTGTCTCGCTGTTCCATCAGCTTCTGCTTCTGCTCGAGCCAGCTTGAATAATTACCCTCAAACGGAATTCCCTTTCCGCCCTCAAGCTCCAAGATCCACTGCGTGACCTTGTCCAAGAAATAACGATCGTGGGTCACGATGATGACGGTGCCAGTGTACTCGCGCAGAGCACGCTAGAGCCAGGCCACGGTCTCGGCGTCCAAATGGTTGGTAGGCTCATCCAAGAGCAGCAGATCAGGCTTGGCTAACAAAAGGCGACACAGCGCGACACGACGTCGCTCACCACCGGACAGGGTCGTCACGTCAGCGTCGCCTGGCGGAACCCGCAAGGCGTCCATCGCAATGTCCAGCGTACGGTCAAGGTCCCAGGCGTTTACGGCGTCAATCTGGTCTTGAAGCTTGCCCTGATCCTCGATGAGTTTGTTCATCGCGTCGTCCGACATCGGCTCCGCGAACTTCATCGAGATTTCTTCGTACTTCGTCAACAAATCCCGAGTGGCTTTCACCCCAAGTTCGATATTGCCGCGTACGTCCAAGTTTGGGTCGAGTTGGGGCTCCTGGGGCAGGTACCCAACCTTGGCGGTTGGATCGATCCAGGTTTCTCCCTGAAACTCGGTATCCAGGCCGGCCATGATCTTGAGCAAAGTCGATTTACCCGCACCGTTTGGACCGACCACGCCGATCTTGGCCCCAGGAAAGAACGAGAGCCAGATACCGTCCAGGATTTGTTTACCATCGGGCGTGAACTTCTTGAGCCCCTGCATCTGATAGATGAATTCGCGTGCCATATTTTACCTTGATGAAGCGGTCAGAATCGACGTGCAATTTGGCGGAAAACTAGCCCCGACGAAGGGAATTTGCAATGAGCGTTGCACGGCTCGCCCTCACCATTTGCGCAAAACTTTCACTTACCACAGAGGTTACGTGGGTGTATTTTCGGCGCAACAACATGACCCCAAGGGAAAAAAATGAAATCGAAATTCATGACACGACTACTGGTGATTACGCTGATCGGAACGACCACGTTCACGACCGCATGTTTTGGCAATTTTTCGCTGACCCGTGGCATCTATGGCTGGAATAAGTCCGTCTCGAGCAACAAGTTTGTGCAGTGGGTCGTGTTCTTGGGGATCAACATCATCCCCATCTACCCCATCGGTGGTTTGGCCGACCTCTTCGTTTTCAACGCTCTTGAATTCTGGACGGGCTCTAACCCACTGGCTTCGCGGGAAACACCCCAGTCCAAGGAAGTCGCATTGGGTGAAGGAAAGACGATGTTCATGACCAACTGGGGCGACCAATTGGACGTTCAGATTCGTCACGAAGGTCAGGTCGAAAGTGCGTTTTCGTTTGTGACCACTGAAGGTGGAATGGCCATGCTTGATGCCAACGGAACCGTCGTCGCCAAGGTGAAGGACATGGATGGCGCCGTCGAAGTCGTCAACGCATTGGGCCAATCCGTCGCGACCTACTCCGCGGAGCAAACCAATCGCGTTTCGGCAGCCTTCGAAACCAATGGCACCACGGGCGCCATTCAAGCCGCCAACAGCTTTGGCACTAACGACTCCAACGTCGCGGCACGCTAGTCTAAAGCACCTGCCAGTTAAAAAGCACGGCCGCTGAGTAAGCATTACCACCATCATGACTGCCCCCGGCGAGGTCCAGTGATATGCCCAATGCGTGGCCGTCGCTCTGCCAAAACATGTATCCCAAAGCGCCCATCAACCCGACTCCGGTGTCGCTGTCCTCTAACTTCTGGCCGCCACCTTCAATTGTGATGGCGATGCGTGAGTAACCCACCCCACCTTCTAAGACGATCGAATCAGATGGCCAAAACTGCACCGCCGGTCCCACAAGGTAATGTGAGATGGTTTGATCCACCCCGCTAACGCCTGTGTCAGGGAAAGTGAAAGTTCCCGTAGCTTTGAAAAGAATGGCCAGGTTGGGTTGCACGAACCCACCGATTTTGAGCGTAGGCCCGCCCAGGCCGTTTTCTGACTCGGAAGACCGGTTATCGGGCGAAAAAACCTGATGCCCAGCACCCAAACCAACTCCAGCGGTAAAGCCACTGCCCTGTGCCATCGCAGGCGCAGCAATCAAGAGACTCGACACAAAAACGCACAAAAACGATATCTTAAGAAACATTTCCCCCCCTCAAGTTAGGATTTGAAAACGTCTTTATCAGACACCTTCAGCGTTACGCAAGTGCCGATACGCCACCGGAACACGCGTGCCCGGCCTCGTTCAACGCGTCCTCAATCGCCTGAACGGTCCGCTGAAGCCACTCCGGTTGAGTGGTCGCAAATCCCATATGCCCGACGCGGAAATACTCCGCTTTGCAATCGGGATGAAGGCCACCCGCCACGACCACGCCATGTTTACCGATCAGCGAAGGTAGAGTCGAACCGGTTCCAGCGGGATAACGAATCGCTGAGAGCGCGTTCGCGGCGCATGTTTCGGGCCCAAGGAGTTCCAACCCAAGAGCACGCCAGGCCCTTCGCATGGCTGAGGCCGTTTTGGCGTGGCGCGCGGCCACTTCGTCGACACCTTCGCCCACCAATTCGGTTAAACCGGCCTGCAGGGCCATGATCAGTGGCGTTGCAGGTGTCGCGAAATAGGAGCCACGACGTTCTTCGTAGGCCCGCATGATGGGCACCCATTGCTCAAAATCCATGTACATCGGTGGAAGCGAAGCCAAGGACGCCCTTCGCGCAAGCGCTCGGGGACTGGCCACGAGCATCGCGAGTCCTGGCGGCAATCCGATCGCCTTCTGCGATGCCGTCAAGTAGATGTCTGCATCCCAGGCCTCCATCTCGAACACCTCGGCAGCGGTGGCACAGACACCGTCAAAGATGCTCAGTGCGCCCGCACTGCGCGCAAGCCGTGCGATGCCTTCTGCATCGACCCTGGCCCCTGTGGAGGTGTCGACATGGGTCGCGATCACGACCGTCGCTTCATGCGCTTCGATCGCGGCCTCGATGGCTTCAAGCTCTGGAACCTCACCGATCGCGGCCCGCACATGAATGACCTCAGCGCCACGGCGGGTGGCCATTTCGGCGATTCGATCCGAAAAATACCCAGAATTCACCACGACCACGCGATCGATGGCATCAACGGTATTCGAAATCGCGACGTCCATCGCCAAGGTGCCGCTTCCCGCCAGCACAAAGGGTTGCGATTCTTTTGAGGCACGCCATACTTTACGCATCATCTCCAAAGAGGCCCCAAACGCTTCGATACACCCCGGCGACACATGACTAGGCGGGGCCGTACTGCTCGCTGCGAGCACGCTCGGGGAAATTTCGATCGGACCTGGAATCATCAGTAATGGACGTGGCATCAAATACTCCGCAAAAGACCCACCCAAGGTAGGACATGAAAGACTGGAAGAACATCCCCGAAGACGAATGGCGCGAAAACCTGGATCCGATGCAATTCAAAGTCACGCGTGAAGCGGCCACAGAACGCCCCTTCACCGGGATCTACTGGAACAAAACAGATCCTGGAGTCTACCACTGCATTTGCTGTGACACCCCGCTCTTTGAGTCCACGATGAAATTTGAAAGTGGGTGCGGCTGGCCAAGCTTTTTCAGCGAACTGGCCGATGCCAAGATCGAGCAGCGCGTCGACGACACACTGGGCATGCGCCGCGTCGAGATCGTCTGCAGCGCCTGCGAGGCCCATCTGGGCCACGTCTTCAACGACGGCCCCAAGCCAACCGGCCTGCGCTACTGCGTGAACTCAGCATCGCTACGCTTCGAACCTAAGCCGTGAGCACCTGATAGGGGTAGGAACGACGGTTCACCGCCGCCCCTCCCTCCGAATTGTATATGCGGCTCTCCCGCATACGGCTCTCCAGTTGATGATTCACCATCAAGCGGACTGGTAATCAGATTTGTAGGCTTTCAGTAGGGAGAAGAGCCCCAGTTCCGTAAAGTAGGCGTTCTTCCACCGCCTGGGTCCTCTGCGCGTGATTTATACATCCTGATGGAAAGTGGCGGGTTTTAATAAAACTTGCGCTAACTACAGGCGATGGCGAGATTCGGGTCTATTGCAATGAAACCACAGGGACTTGGTCGCTTGATCCACGGGCGGTTATACTGCTGTTGGTGGGCAAGGTTTAGGTGAATGGACGGTTTCAAACTATGGTTTCTTCGCAAATTAGGAGATGACGATGAGAAGAACACTCTTATGTATCGCTATAGGTTTGATATCGGTAATTGGCTGCAATTCATCCGAACCAGCATCCCAAGATACCCCTAATATCCCCACCCCGCCTCAAGAAACTGTCAAACTGCCATCGTCAAGCGATGATGCATTTTGCGAAGAGGAGATTGCACTGAGCGGTGGGGACTTGATGGCATCAGCCGACCGAATTGTCGTTGGGCGTGTTGTTAGTATTGATGTAGTTGATAAGTTTTGGGAAATAGCAACACCATGTCCACCAGAAGCGATTTATTGGTCCTTAAGGGTTAAGCTTGATGTGAGCGATAATTTGAAAGGAGTCGGCGATACGGTGGAGTTTTTATTGTCTGACCAACCTCAGCTTGCTCTATGGGACACAGCTCCGCTCCATAAGAAAGATGGTAAATGGTTGCCAACAGGTATGGGTGAACCGAAGCTAAACGTTACTGAGACTTTAGCGTGGAACGGGACTACAGGTATTACGCTTGATCAAGAATTGATTGTTTTTCTTTGGGAAATTAGCGGAGAACATGGTCCACTTTCTATGCCTCTTGGCCAACGTGACGTAGATGGTCGTTTTCAGTTTCAGGCTGATAATCTGCCAGGAACGTGTGCTAAATTGCCATCTAGTTTTCAAGGGGCCACACTTAGTGAAATACAAAGTTTGATGAACAAACCAGCTCTCGTTGACCCGAGTCGATGGGTGTTCAACAGTAGAATTGAAACTTTCTCAAGCTGCGCCGTTATTCATGCAAATAATGAAACTGAGGTTGATGCAGGGAACGACCAAAACTAGGCGCCTTTCCTAGGTAGCTGCATGGCTTTGGTCAGTTTTTTATCGACGATATGGGTGTAAATCGTGGTCGTTGAGAGGTCAGAGTGCCCTAGGGCTTTCTGCACGAGCCTGATGTTTTTGGTTTCCCGATAAAGCTGGGTCGCAAACGTATGCCGTAAGGTATGAGATCCCACCTCATCGGCTATTTGCCCAAATGCAGAATCAGCTCACGCACAACCTTGCAGCCCAGAACCGACGAAACGCCGGTGGGGTCAAGCGAAGGAGAAAGCTCCATCACGTCGGCAGCGACCAACTTGAAACCGTCCAGCACTTTGAGCATGGCCGCAAAGGTCGGCCAGTCGATACCACCTGGCTCCGGAGTTCCTGTGCCCGGCAAATAGGCCGGGTCAAAGACATCCAGATCGACCGTCAAATAGACCGGACGGCCCTTGAAGCGGTCCATACGCTCCGCGAAGGACTTTGCCGTCGGAGCCACAAGGCGCTCTTCCCCACGCATCTCCTGAAACTCCTCACGCGTGCCAGATCGAATCCCGACTTGAACCAACGAGTCTTTGGACAAAAAATCCAAACAACGACGCATGGCACAGGCATGAGAATTGGGCTCACCCATGTAGTCTTGGCGAAGGTCGGCGTGCGCGTCCCATTGCACCAACACAAGGTCTGGGTATTTCTCCCAGAGCGCGCGAACCGCCGGTGGAGTCAACGAATGCTCGCCGCCCATCATCAATGGATGGCCGCCCTTTGCCACGATTTCTGCCGTCGCTGCGTGAACAGCACCAAGCACCGGATTGGGATTCCCATACGGGTGCTCAAGATTCCCGAGGTCGCAAAAAGTCACGTCCTCGGTGTCACGATCTTGTTCAGGCGAATACGTCTCAAGGCCGTCGCTGACCATACGCATGGCGTCGGGCCCAAGGCGTGTGCCGGATCGAAACGAAGTCGTGCTGTCGAAACCCACGCCAAAAAGCGCGACACAACCAGCAGAAAATTCACGCGTAGCGCCCAAATACAGCGCCGATGCATCGTTTTGGAACGAAATCACGCGAGCCTCCGACGAACGAAATTCGGAACGGCAAAGATCCCAAGATGAATCTCGCGATTGTAGATTTCGGTGATTTCCGAAATGAACTTCATGCGATCGTCATTGATGGCCGTAGGCTTGGTGGTCTTTGACGCATAGGTCCAAGACCATGTTCCGGCCGAATACAAAAACACATCGCGGTAATACGGATGTGCGCTTCCGAAGACCTCGGAGATCGTTTTGACCATCTCGACGTGTGTGTCCAAGAACAACATCGTCGACTCGCTCTGAGTCACAAAGACGCCGCCCTCAGTCATGCGTTCCATGCAGGCCTGATAGAAGGTCTTGTTGAACAAGCCCTCAGCAGGACCGACAGGGTCAGAACCGTCGACCAGGATGACGTCGTACGGCGCCAGGTCCGCGTTCTTGACCCAGGCAATGCCATCGCCAATCGTGACGTGCAGGCGAGGGTCGTCCCAGGCCGAGCCAATCATCGGAAGATATTTCTTGCTGACATCGACAACCATGCCGTTGATCTCGACCAGGTCGACGTGTTTGACGTCAGGGTAACGCAAGACTTCTCGAGCCGTGCCACCGTCTCCACCACCGATAATCAGAACGCGCTCAATCTTGGGAGCTGTCGTCATCGCAGGATGCACGATCATCTCGTGGTAGCCTTTCTCGTCACGCTCCGACGTCATCCACAAATCGTCGATCAGCAGTGCTCTTCCCATCTCGTGGGTGTCGACGACACTTACGGTCTGATACTCGTTTTCGCCCATGAAAAGCGTCTCTTTGAGACGAAGGCCAAAACGTACATTTTCATTCAGAACTTCGTCATACCAAACAGCCATAATAACTCCTAAAGGTGCGCAGCCTTGGTGGGCGTAAAGCAAAAAAGGCGGTGTCATATGACACCGCCTTCTTGAAATATCAAGCGGGCAGATTGCTCGAGTACCGAGCTAGCCTCTCGCCGATGAATTGAATCTTATCGACGACTCGTCAAGGTACGTGGTTTCCGAATCACTCAGCGCAACCAGCCACCAGGCTAGGCCTGAAAGCTTGCTGGGTCTTATGATCCGCTACCGACATCGAGGTCTTCTTGCCTTCCTGTCCTCGTTCGACGAAGAGCAGTTCGTAAGAAGCACCGTTGAAGCCGTCCAGCAGAATATCGACTCCAGCATGCGGATCACAATCGCCGCATGTGTAGAAATCAACCGACGCATATCCGTCGCCTGGCCACGTGTGAATTGAAATGTGACTCTCTGAGAGTACGATCACACCGCTTGTGCCTTGAGGTTGGAACTTGTGAAATACACAGCCCACTTCAGTTGCACCGGATGCCTTAACCGCAGCTCTCATGACTTCCTCAACACGTGAAACGTTGTCGAGAATAGCTTCATCACAGCCAAAGAATTCTACCAAGATGTGTCGTCCGTAAGTCTTCAATTCATGTTCCTCCAAAGATTCCTTCAATCTACGAAATTCTGCGGGATACATACCCCCCAGAAAGGACGGCGACTCTAGGGATGAGTGCGTCGCTCGTCAAAGGAAAATTACACACACTTACGCGATGTTCACGTGACAAACGCGCTTCATTTCCGCTTCGATTCAATAACTGATTGAAAACGAAACAAAAAAAAAACGACGGACCTCATGGAGGACGCCGTTCTATGCGGGGTTCACGCGTGTTTTCACGACGCGATTTAGGGGATTCTAACGATCACTTGGCATTCCATGCTTCGCAGAAGCCGTCGCCTGGGAAATCAGCGGGTGGCTCACAAAGCCCCGTCACGATGCCACAAAGGTCTTCGCAAATCACTGGATGCCCCACCGGAGCGATGCTGGGCGCGACCCAGTCCGCCGAAACTGCTGCAGCACCACCATCGTACTCGGTGGAACGATTCCCGTTCACAAGGGTAATCTTCGAAAACGAAAGCGTGCCTTCGATTCGGTCCTTGCCTTGGTCGTTTTTGATGACCTTGCCGAAGAGCCTCACGTCAGCCAGCTTCAACGTCAATCCGGCAAGAGGCAGGTCAATTCCGACCGGAACGGACTCAAGAAAGCGTTCGCCGTTTTCAAGGCGAATAAATCCCGTCACAAAAGCTGTCCAGCCCTGATTGGTCCCATCTACCAACAACTCTTCGGGTACGGCTGTGTTTTTAGGAAAATCAGTGGAGATAGGGTCGCCTTCTGCGCCAGCAAGGCGAAAATCCCCGCTCGGCAGCACTTTGATATCGCTTATCAGAGTCAAAACGGCTGGGATCGGCTGATTCACCGAGCCCACGATGATATAGACACCGTCATCAAATTCGACGGGTTCTTCGTTCACGAACTGGTCGGTCCTGAACTGAAAATCATAATAGATGTCGCGACCGGTATCGTTCCCATCAAGATCGGCGAGCCCGGGTTCGACATCCAAAACCATTGGCGGGCCAGCAGCACCAAGACCTTCGTCGGCAAAGGTCAGGGTGGCTGACATGCCGTTGGCAGCCACAGCTACAGTCAGATCGCCGCACGTGCCCTTGGCCACGTTGCAGGACTTCACCAACGGCACAATCTCACTGGTGAATTCGCCTTCGATATCCCGCTCATCTGGGTAGATGGTCACGGTCAACGTCGAAGGGTCGATCTTCTCGGTGAAATTCAGCGTCAGTGGAACGCCCACGGCAAAAGCACCGCCCTCAGGGGCCTGGAGCTTCACGTCTGGCGGCGCATTATAAGTCTCACAGCCGGCCAGAACACTGAACGCCGCGAACAAAAAAGGTAATTTAGAAGCGAAATTCAAGGCGGTTCTCCAGCAAAAATGAGTTCACGGCATCACCGTTTTGGTCGTAGAGCGCAGGGCCTGGAAGCAACGCAGCTCCCTCGATCGTCCACCTGAAATACTCCTTGTAGGTGAGCCCGAATTGCAAATCGAGCTCGGTGCCATAGAACCGGTCAGGCTTTCCGCCGTTGAAGTTCACCGCATCGTCATCGATTCTGTTGCCGTCTTCAGACAAGGCCGTAAGCACCGGGTCGACCACACCACCTTGGGTTTGCGACCAAGCCACGAGCGCACCCGCGCGGGTGTGAAACACCGAGTTTGGAGTCTTGTAGAGGTCGACTTTCACTTGCGGGAAGATGGCGATGGCATTCGTGAATCGCCCTTCAGTGCTGACCTCCGTCAATGGGAAGCTCGCGGCATCAAGCCCTGCGAGGTTCTCGATACCGACCGCGGCCGACCGGGCGGATTCGAAGGCCAGTACGTGTTCGAACATCAAGAGGCCAACGTTCATGTCGCGCGCGAAGTTGAACGTGGTGATGGGTGTTGTCACACGTGGATCGTCGTCGCCGGTGGCGTAGTCGAATTCAAGCGTCGCAGTCACAGGCCCAATCAAATAGTCGAAAACGGCCTGAAAGCCGTGTGCAACGATGTCCTGTGTGGTCGCCGTCGTTCCTGAAAGTTCAGCAAAACCTTCCGAGATTTCACGACTCGAACCGTTGATATGCATGTAGTTCAACTGCATGCTCAAATCGCCGATTCCCGCATGAACCGAAGCCGGGAACCCAAACACTTTCGATTCAAACTCGTCATTGCTCAGGTAAACCATCGCGCCTGAAACCAAGATGTCCTTCCAGTTCCAGCCAAACCAATCCGCCTTCTTGCGGCGGTACTCAAGCGTGGTGCCAATGCTGCTCAGGTCGTCGTCGGTCGAGATGACGTCGTCCTGAACCTGCCAATCGTAGAAGAGCGCAAAGATCACACCGTTATCCATCGAGGGATCAACGACGTGTTTATAGCCGTACATCAACGTGTAAAAGGCTTCGTCGATCTTGGTTCCGAAGAGAATCCGGTCGGCCGCGTCTGAATGGGTCGAGACGCCCCAACGGTTATGCGGACCACCATCATGAGAGGGAATGCCAGCACCGTATTTCTTGGGCTGGCGACCGATACGCAGCAATCCCACAGGCAAGAAGACGTCGGCGTAGAGGTAGTTGACCTCCAGCACGTCAGCATCCACCAGAACTGGCACATAGCTCTTGCGATCCAAGGGGTCGGCGCCGGGTGGCAGGCCCACTTCCCAGCGACGCATATTCGGCCGATTCGACGAAAGGCTCACACCGCTGGTCGTGTCTGGATACTCGCCATTATCGCCAAACAACACGCCATCCAGCATGTCCATCTGCAGTCGAATCGCACCAACACCGACTTTGGCGACGGTTGAATCAAGACGAAAGCGCTGCTCGGTCCACCGCATATCCCCGGCGGAGTCGCCGTTGATTTCGATCGGGTCAATATTGACCATCCGAACGCGATATTCAGGATTATAAGTCCACTCGACGTCCCCAAGGTGCAGCTCTCCACTGCTCTCGGTTTCGCTCGCGTGCTCATGGGTTTTGATGCCGTCTTCATGCCGCGGCAGCGGCGCCACGGGAACCCGACTTCGAGCAGGTTTATCGTCAACAACGACGGGTGTCATCTCCATCTGGGGCAACGGAATCTGCGTCGTTAACGGAACGTCCGAGGACTCTTCGACCACCGCCGGTTCCGACGTTTGCACGTCTGGAGCAGGCTGTGTGTCGCTCGAATCCTGTGCGAATGCGGTCGTCTCGATGACGACCAGCAGAGCTGTGATTAGAAGGGTTCGCGTGCGATTAATGACCGCCTCCACTGTGTCTGAAGTTTGACGGACTATACTCAAGCTTTGTCTCGACATACAACCCGGGAACCCACCACAATCGCGGGACTTGGTAGAGAATCAAATGAATACAGTTTTTTTGGGCATCCTTCTTCAAATCTCCGCTCTGTCTGGCGTCACACCCGAGCAGGCTGCGGAAGACAACGCATTTTGCGATTGCAACACCGTCATGGTCGTTGCGGCGGACGAGGCAAGCCGGCCGCTCGTCGATGCTTTTTCCGCGAACCTGAAAGCCGCGGTGCTACCCGACGCTCCCTTGGGTGACGTGACCGGGTTGGGCGACGACGTGATCGCGCAGAAGGCCAGCGCCTATGCGATCGATACGGTCATCGTCATCCGGTCGATTCCAAAACGCCTGGGCTCGCACACCCTTTATTCGCGATACGATGTGGGAACCAAGGCCTGGACCCTCATGCAACGCATCGACGAAGTCGGGGACAAGAATATTGACGAAGCCCACCTTGAGGCCAAGACGAGCGTTCATGTGGGTCTCGAGGCATCCCGCGCGGCTAACGCCGAAGAAGCCCTGACTCTGATTCGAGGCGAATTCCATCGTAACCGAATCATTTTCGGAGAGGTTCCTTGGAGCTTCTCGAAGGGTGTGCTCAACGAGCCGCTCAACGAGAGCGAATTCTACAAGACGATTGGACGGGCTGATCTTGCCGACGAACACGAAAGCCTGGAGTCGAAAAAGACGGGCCTGCTTGTGGGTGGTGGCGTCACGACCGCGCTGGGCGTTGGCCTGTCGTTTGTCGGCCTTCTGGGTGGAGGCGCCGACGGAAAAATGCCTCAGGTGGCCATCGGGGTCTCCGGTTTGGCGGCGATCCTGGCTGGAACCGGGGCGATCATCTGGGGAGCAACCGTTGACACGCATCCGGTCTCCCAATCCGTTGCCCGCGACCTGGGGGACAAACACAACGAGGAGCTGGCCAACGAGTTAGGCGTAAAACCCGATGCCACCCCGAACGGCAAATGATCGACAGCCACTTCTCTTCGAAGTCCCGACGATCCGCCGGTGCGGATGAAAAAGATGCCGTCAACTGTTACGCTGTAGAGGAACACTCATCGAGGAGATTTATATGTGTTTGATCTGTGTCGACTTTCAGCGACAAAAACTTAGTGGACTCGAAGCCCGGCGCGCACTCGGGGAAATGCGCGAGAAAATTGGCGAGGAACACGCGAAGGAGGTCGACGAAATGTTGGTTAAGGCCGCCTGCGTTGCGCAGAACCCCGTCACCGAA
>JBFFMO010000037.1:0-12924 GCA_041554035.1 Allomicrovenator sp.
ATGCCTGGGTCGCTGTCTAGGGCTTCCTCTGAGATAGCCTGCCCGAGTCCGTAGGCGGCCCCCTCGGTGCCCTCTGCGAGCGCTGTCTTGAGAGTCTTTCTAAGAAGCGAGCTTGTAACGCCTCCTGTTGCCCGAGTGGCCAGGCTTTCGGCGCCTTTTGCAAGCGCCTTCCCGGCGCCGGCCTTCGTGCCAACAAGCGCCCCGGCTATCTCCCCGGCAACCGATACTCCAGGGCTGACCTCCTTGCGCAAGGCGAGACCTTCGCGGGCTCGCTCGTCGGCTCGAGACAACACGACGTCTGAGATCCCAAACGTCGCCCCCCTGGCAGCACCAGCAACAAACGACTTGACTTGCTCGACTGGGGACGATAGTCCTTCTTTTGTCCTTCTCTCATCATACTCTTCTCTCGTTTCGTTCCTGTACCCCTGGCGCAACGCAAGTTGCGCCTCTGTGTTTCGATCGAACACACGCCGGTTGCCCTGTGGGTCTATGAGTACGACTTCGTTGGGCTTGATCGGCATAGGCTAGCCCTCGTAGTCCCTTCCGAGCTGTTCAAGACTTCCTGTCTCTACATCTGGTATCTTTGAAACATCCCAATTGGTTTGTGCGTAAATGTTCTTGATCGACTGGTATTTGCTGCCGATGGCCAGTTTTAGGGCGCGTAGCTGATTCATTGCTGTGGAATCCCAGTTCGTTACTTTTGGGATCATGTTTACATACCGCTGAATTTCGCGGTCACTCACCTGCGCCCCGCTCAACGAGTTGACGAGCATGACCGTGAACACTTCGAGCTGATTCTCCATGAACTTCGTTTTTGAACCTGGGACAAACTGGCTCACAATAGACTCTGGACCAGTCAGTTTTTCGAAGTTCGACATTAGCCTATCGACGTCACCAATGGATCCGGCTAGCTTCCCAAGGGCTTCGGCCCTCGCAGCCGGAAGCTGTTTTCCGCCCCCATCACCAAGAGCTTTTGCGTACGCAATTTCGGAAGCCTCCTGTTGCTGTTGACCTTGCATACGGAGCTGGATGTCAGCCCTCACTTGGTCCGCCGCCTTCGTGGCCACTTCCTGTTTGGCCATCGCACTATCTTGAGCAATCTTGGCAGCCATGTCTTTTGCTCGAGCTTCGATTGCTGTTCCCTTGTACTGCAACGCAATCGTTTCGAGTTGGTTCTTGACTTGGTCCAGATACCCGGCTCGCATGGCCTGGTATGTCGCATTGTTGTCACCGAGCTTCGAGCGCAATCGCTGGTAGGCGTTCTGCTTCCCTGTGAGCTGCGCCTTCTTGGTCTCGATCTCCGAGCGCTGGGCCGAAATGTCGTCGTCGATCTGCTTGTTGATGATGGCAAGCGCGTGGTTCGGGCCGCCCGACATCGTGGACGCATACGAACCGAGCCCGATCGCAATGGCCGACCCGACCTTTTGCGCAATGCTTCTGCGGTCTGTGATCTTCATCGACCCAAGCTCGTTGATGTCCGCATTAATGTCACGCTGTAGGTCTTCCTGCTGAGATTGGATATCGGCCTGTTTTGTTTGAAACCTTGCTTCAGCTTTTTTTTGTTGCTTTGCAGACTTTTTGCGGTAGGCGGCTTCTGCCTGGGCCTGATCCTTCCCGGCCTCAGCTTCCATCTGGACGGCTTCTACTCGTTTATCGGCGGCCTTGCCTATGATTCCCTTCGTCTCTTCCATCTGGCTCGTCAGAGCCCCCGTATTGCCCGCCAGGAGGCTATCAAAGCGGTCATACGTGGATGGTCGTTGTGGTTGTGCTGGGCCGGCAACAGGCTGCGTGGCTGATGCCGTCTCGGGCTGCATTTCGACGGGGTTGTAGCCGCCTGGCTCCTGCTGAGGGGCCGCCACAGCTCCGGCAAGACCACCTACCGGAAGGGCGTTTTCAGCCATGCCCTGTACGATCTGGCTGCCAACAGACTCCCTGGCCTTCTCTGCGACCATCGGGGCCGCTTTCCAGAATCCGCCTGCTATCTCACCTGGGGATGCCGTCAAGACAGACGCAGCGGCCCTCCCGGCGCTCGCGAGAGCGGTCAAGATCTCATCCTTCAACCCTTTTGCTGTCGCTGGGGCAATCTTCCCTTGACTCTCAAGCGCCTCTACGTTACGAAGGCGCTCTTCAAGCACAGCCTGGCTTTCAGCCATCATACACCCCCAGACATTCGAGCATTTCGATCCATAAGGAATTCCATTTCCTCGTCAGTCAGAGCGTTGCGTGGGATACCCATTGACAATTCGCCAACCTTTCCGGGCAGTTCTATTCCAAACATGCGAGACATATCGGTGGGCTTGATCATGCCGGGGCCAGGCTTCGCCAGGACGTTAGAGTATTGAGCCTTGCTCATAATCGACGCCATGATCGCGTTTTCTCGGTCCATGCGTTGCTCTAGGGCGGATTTCTGTCTTTGTTCGGACGGGGGCCGGACGGGGGCCGGACGGGGGCCGGACACTTGCGTTTCACGTGCAGCGTAGTTGGGTTTCAGCTCTTCCGGGGTATTGACGCCCTTGAGGCCAAGAAATGGCTTACGCTCCATGGATTTGAGCTTGTCGACCACTTCGCCAGTCTCGACAGTCGGGCTAGGCCCTTCAAGCTTGCCTAGGATCTCTTGCGCCTGCTTTCTCAGGGCTCCTGCCGTCTCTTTGTTGACCTGACCACCTTGCTCGAGCTTGTCGATATTTTCCAGGCGCTCTTTGAGCTTCTTTGTGTCTTCCATTAGGCCACCGACCTGGCTTTCTTTAGGGCCTGAAGCTCGCTATACAGATGCCTCTCGCCAGCCAATAGAAGTTGAATTGCCCTTCCGAATGAAATTTTCTTCTTCCCGTCCTCGTTGGAAACGGCAGCCTTGCCGAGCTTCGTTTTCTCGAGCGCCTGGGCCATCACGCCAACGTGCTTGTCGCCTGGGTCGTGGTCATACTCGGGCTTCTTGTAGCTGTAGGATTTTCCCTTTAGGCTCGCCAAAAATAATCCAAGAGACTTCTTCGGGACGTCATCGATGTCCTTTTTCACGCGCTCATCGCTGAAGATGCTTCCAACGATACTCCCCGCCGTGCTTACCAACCCGGCATTGGTCTTTGCCTTGGCCTCAGCGTTTTGCCTGGCAAGCTCCGCCTGAAGCGTCTGCGCCTGCATGAACTGATCGGCCTTGAGCCTCTCAACATCAAACGCTGCCTTTTGCTCGGCTTCCTCGCGAGACAGACCCATGGCGATATAGTTTTGAACCGCGCTGTCTTTTTGAGCCTGTGTTGTGAGCTGGGCTTGCTGGTTGGCAAGAGCGGCTTCCTGCTGATACCCGGACTGTGCAAGCATAGCCTGCTGGCCATACCCTGCCTCTGCGAGAGCACGTTCTTGCTCCATCTGTGCTGCAGTCGTATCCTGTCCACGAACACCTGTAAGGTAGCTTCCAAGTGTCTGTTCGGCCTGTGCTTGCTCTTGAGCTCGAAGCTGTGCTGCATTGGCTGCAGCTTCGCTTTGGGCTGTCGAGATGCCCTCTGCGGCCATCTTTGCGGCAACGCCAGCAGGTACACCTCGAGCGCTTGCCGCCTGCGCTCTTTGTGCCGCAATTTGTTTGGAAAGGGTTCTGTCTAACTGCAACTCGGCCGCAGATGGAACTTCCCCTGCCGCGCGTTTTGTTAGAGCCTGCCCGAGAGACATCTGCTGTTCTCGGACCTGATTTGCTGCCGTCATGTCCGTAGCAGCAACAGTTGCAGGACGACCGACAGTAGCCGCCGTTGTCGTTGGCGCTGTCCTCGTCTTCGCTTCTGCGATGGCCGGGATGAAATACTTTGTAACACCTGTATCAGTGCCGATATTTCCAACACCAGACGACACGTCATATGTTCCAACTGGCGTCGCGTTCAACGCCGGGTTTGTCATCCCCGCGAGAATTCTCGTAGGGCTCGAACCCTTGATCGAAGACAACAGCGTGTCTTTGTCTAGACCAAGCGTGTTTTGAACGGTGTCATACCAAGCCATGGGTTACCTCTCGTGCGACGATGACGCCTTTAGCAAGGCTGGTTTCTGAGCTAGCTCGACGCTCATACCGAACAACCTACAACAAGCGCCGGCGACCGCGCCGTCAGACTTCTCAATCGTTACTTTGAGCTTCACAGACGAGCATCGCGTACCGATATGCTTTCTCCAAACTATCGGGTCACCGACACTCAGGCCCTCGTAATCATCCGTGAAGCTATATGTGGATGTCTCATCGAAGTTGAAGTAAGCGTTGCCTGACAACGTCATGTCGCTCAGCCACTCACCATTGATGACGACAAACGAGAGACGTTGCCGACCGCCGACAGATCCAACACGAAGCCATGGCGTTTCTATAACAGCTTGAGCGCCAGTGTAGTCCGGCAACGACAATCTCGATACGTAGAGATCTTTCGTGCTGCTGTTGAGCACCCAAAGATTACCGTCTGAATCATTCGTGATGGCTTGGTGGTCACCACCGATTCCATACGATGGAAGCGTTGACCACGATCTAGACACAGTGTCGAAAACGTGGACTTCACCGTCGCTCATACCAAACATCACCTCGTCTTGCGACGAGTGCTCGACCCCGCTTTTGAGCAAGGCTGAACCTATGGAATCGTGAATTGGAAGCCCAATCAAAGAGTCCGTTTCGTGCGCGCGTGTGAAAAGCTCAATACCTGATTTCGATTGATGCCAAACACCGTCTGATGCTTGGATCGAGAAGGTGTCCCTTACGACACCTTTTGACGATGTGATTTTCACCGGCTCTGATAGCGTCGAGTTTGAGCCGAGATTATCAGCACCATCGCCAACGATGATCTGAGCGCCATTTTCACCGATGGCTATCAACTGACCATCCATGCTTGCGAGCTGCCAGTATCGACCTGCGTCAGATAAAAGTTTGTGCTCCAGAATGAACGGCGACCACTCTATGCCAACTCCGCCTACCAATGGTTTCGAGTACAGAAGAACACCATCAGGCGTTACACCAAAAAATCTGCTGTTGTGAGCAACGACATCAGTTACGCATCTTGCGTTGCCGTTTTCGACGATACCACCAACCGTGTAAAGTAATGGTCGTGTGTTATCAAATGCCGTAATTATGATGTCTTGGTAGCTAGCTGCTGGTCCAGTTAGTTGGTGAGCTACACCAAAGCCGTTTGACAAATAGTACGTGATGTTGTCTTCAGAAATATATGCAATCACGCGGCATATTCTGCGACCAAGTAGATAGTACGGCACGCGCACGACAAGGCTTCCTGTCGCAACAGCAAGCGCAGAATCTTCAGCAGACACGCCAGACACTGTCTTTCTGCCACTGTCGTCGATGCTCTCGAACAGCACTTTCACGTAGTATGTCTTAGCCAAAAGCGTCCCAGTTGCTACGGGGCCTGGAGTAACGCTTATGATCTCCGGGTACAAAACGAACCCGGATTCAACCACAACGTCAGACGACGTTACGTTTCTTGATGCCGACTCACAAACAACGCCGCCTGACATGATATGTTTGTCTGCGATAACGGCTTGTTTCAACGGCACGCCAAGCTCTGTTCGAACAACAGAAACAAGACCGTTTCGGCGCGTGTCAATCAACGACTGTGGCTCTGATATCGCACCATACAACCAGGCACCGTCATCATCTTCAACCATAGTGCTTGGTATCACGAGAGGCTTACTCGCGATGTGTGTTGCTGGTCCCATGGCATCGCGTTCAATTGAGCTACCGACGACGTACGCAGCTTCGAGATTCGACGTAGACTCAGGGTCAGATTTCACGAGAAATTCTGTTGCCTGCTCCTGCTCTTCACCAGCCGCGTTGGTTAAAATGGCCTTGATGTACCTAACCCAAAAGTATGTATGAAAATCACGCACTATAGGCGTGCTCGAAGGGTGTACGCCATAGATGATCGCCGACTGCTCAGACCCTGCAGCCGTTGTGATTTTCCCGATCCTTGTAAGAAGATAATGCGGGTATGCGCCTGCGGTTTCCCATGGGCAATACCAATAAGCAACCTCATCCTCGTACTCTATACCGACTGGTGTGTAGTAAGTGCCGGCCGTCGTAACCATTGTTCTTCGAACAGATGACCCGCCAACATTGTGGCAATAACCGTAGACACCAGCCGCGTGAGGAACGGCTATCCAATATCTCGCCGTGTTCGTTTCTGAATATGTGACAGCAGGAGAAGCAACACACACGTCTGTAGTTGATTTTTGAAGAGAGTATGATGTTTGATGCACCTCTGTAAGTTGCATCTGATTGGCGCCATTGCACCAACATAGCCAGCAGTAACCATCAGCTTCGCGTGTTGGATCCGAATCCTTGCATACCGTGAACCCAAGTGACACAGATGCCGATGCTACAACAATTGCGTTGTAGACCGTTCCTATGATGTCAGGACCAGACGATAGGTCTCTGTAGTAATACCTTATCGTACTTGAAACAGCGTCTACGTAAAACACGTACCTGTGCGAGCCACAGATGATGATCCTAAACGGTCTGTCTGAAGAACCAGACGCAAGAAGCACGGATGACTCACCTGTCTTCGTGTTTGTCTTTATGACGCTGTGAAACCCTCCGCCAGCGGACACTATCGAGTAGATGTTGTCTCCATACACGGCAACATCAGACGAATAGACCTTCCCTGTCTGATAGGTCGATGAAGGCGGGGGAATATTGATGCGTGAGATCCTCACAGGATCGATATCGTTTGCGTTTAAGGTCACGGGCTCGTGCGTTCCGTCGCAAAGCATGCCCGTACAAACCCCTCCCGTCTCTTCGCTGTACTCCTCTAGCGTTGGAGCCAAAGAAACCGCCCCAGGCCTATCGAACCGTACGCCATCGCTACGAAGAGACTTCCCAGGTTGCACCAACGCCTTGTAGATCTTACTCTCAACGCCGCCAGCAATCGGAATGTCGATGATTTGCTTTGGTCCCTTCATCGCACCCTCATGAGCGGTACGGCCGTCTTGTAGGCTGGCATGTTGTTTGTGTCGCTCGGGGCTGCGCTGTCACCTTCGACTCGAGCGCCAACGGTAGTTGTTCCGCTCGATGATGACACCGTTACTGGCGCCGTGTAGTTGTATCCCCAAGTAGAGCTACTCACTCTGTCCATTCGGATCGCGTTCGACGTAGTAAGCATGATACGTGCTATCAAACCCCCTGCGTCATGCGTATGACTGTTCGTATCGCTTCCTCCTGACGAGTCAGCCTGTGTCGTCGACCACCGCAAAAACACGTCCGCGAGGTCAGGTGTTCCGTTGTTGCCGTTGCAGATAGCAAGCCCTGAAAACGTGTTGACTCCAAGGCCTGCGGTAGATCCAGATCCCTGCACGAAGTTTTGAGGGTTTGATACTTCGGTTGCTGATAACCATGCGATTTTTATAATGTTTTGGCTGGCCTCTCGCTCGAGCACGGCCACACGAGCCAACAGCTCGTTGATCGCTTGTGTGGGCTGCATCTGCATACGAACGAGATCTTGCTTGTCGGGCACAGACCTCGTGGGCTGGTAAGCAGCGATTGCTTTGATCGTCATCTACCATACCCCCACCCGCCGGCGTTCACGTCAACGATACGTCTCGGGTCCGTCGTTCGGCGCTTCACAGCCTTCTTGATGCGTTGCTCGACCTCGAGACGCCTGCGCTGCAACGTCGTGGTGTCTTCTTCCTCCTTCTCGCGGGCCTCGATGCATGCGTGGTATATCGCATGCTTCAACCAATGATCCTCGAGCGCGCTGTCTGGCGTGTCGCTTGGGTCAGACAGTGTTGTCACCTTCGGCGTATAGTAGACGGTCGCCGTTCCAGACTCCTGTGGTTCTGGAGTAATGACAAGGTTCGTCCCCTCAAGCCTGTATCGATACGGGCTGTTGTGTGGGGCCGAGCCTCGGCCATAGTAGTCAGGCAAATAGATGTATGGGTCTATGACGGACGGGTCATGGTCACGTTCACGAATAGAGCATGGGGCGAGCGTATATCTGAGTGTTCCGACCGTGAGCGTGATGCCCCTTATTCGCAAGATCTCGGGGTCAAATGCAGACAACGAATACGAGGCGGTCCCAGAAACCACAGACACCGTATCGCTTTCGATTGTGTAGTCCTGGTTGGCTTGTGTGACAACATCCCAAAGCTCGGCGAGGCCCTCGTTGAGCCATCCAGTGATTTCGGCATCACTCACAAACGAAGAGCCAACACGGTCGATTCGCGAGCGAACAGCGGCTATGAGTGTTGTCAGGGTCGCCATGCAATGCACCGTGGGGGTTGTTGGCCCCCACGGGCTCCGTTGCTACTCGTTTCCTGCAACACTGCAGGCGTTGAACATGCCTTTGACGGCGTCAACAATCCCTTTCTCGTTGCCATCCTTCACGGATGAGATTAGATCTCGGGCCAAAGCCTTCATTCCAATTTCGTCCGCGCTCTCTTTCGGCTTATCAGGCTTCTTCTTGGCCAAGATGATGGCTGCAAGTCCTTTTGGCATCACAAACCCCTAGACAACGCTGTTAGAGCGGAACACGCACAGGAAGTTGACGGTGTTGTCGGCATCATCACTGAGATCTGCCAACGACATCGCAACGCTCGTTGTGTCACCACACGTGTACTCGACAGAAATCGAGTAGACCTCGACGTTGTCAGTAGCATGTGCCGCCGGCGTCAGGATGAGACTCAGGAACGTTCCTCCGGCAATGTCGGCGTTCGCAAGCGTACGCGACACTTCGTCCAAAGAATCACTCAAAGCCCCAGTGTCCCCACCGAAGTTAGTATCACCTAGCCCTTCATATGCAGCCACTCCGATTGTTGGCGTGTCGTTGGTGCTCGATGACTTCGCCTGAATGCGAACAATGACATCCGCGTCAGAGTTGAGGTCATCTGGAAGCTTGATCGGTGGCAACTGAATAGGGGTGACATCGGCTGCTGGCCACACAACGCGCATGGTCGGATCAGTGCCTCCGTTCACACGCTCGATGTACGGGCCATCACTGAGACTGTCCACCGGAACGATGCTCGGGAACGCCGTGTTGTAAACGAGCTCGGCGTAAAGCAAAGCCACATCCGCGGCATATGTCTGGGTAGTGAAGTCGATTGCCAATGTGATATGCAGCATATCTCCTGCGGCAAGCGGTTGATCCCCGCTGTCGTAGTCGATGGTGATATCACTCGCGTGAAGCTCCTTGTCAGTGCCAGCACCGCTTTGCGTGTAGGTCACGCTCGGCGTTTGCTCTGTACCGGCATCGACGGCCTCGCCTGCTGCAATGCTGTTGATGGTCGTCTTCCAGATAACCGTGTTGGTGTCTGCAAGAGCTGTTCCGGCCTCGTTGTGCCAATGCAATCGCAACGTGATGTCTGAGGCACCGTCCCAATCGCTCGGCACACGAACAGACCAGTCAACCGTCTCGGCATCAGCATCGAAGGCGAGACCGTTTCGTGTGGCGTCTTGCGTCGGTGGCGTGCTTCCGAGACGTGGCTGGTGTAGCTGCACAACCTTTTGGCGCACGGTCGGTCGAACGTCCATCATGTCAACCTCAAGCTGCTTGGTAGCAGCCGAGGCCGATGCGCCCTGGAACGTCTTCCATTGCAATGTGCCCGTCGAGGCATCGTAGTCACCGAACTCGAAAGCCCTAAACGTGTCATCCGCACAACGCAGCCCGTGAAGGGCAGAAACAAGCTCCGGGTACGTATCGTTGAACACAATCGTGCCCTTGCCCGTTGATGTCCTGGCCACCGAGAAACCGCGCCCGTCAATAGCCTCTGGCGCGCTGGTTCCCTTCGGCAAAAAGCTCCCGGCAACCGCGACCCGGTTTTGTCCGAGAGTTTTGAGTAAATTCTTGAGCATGTCTTACCTCGAACAAAGGGGGCCGAAGCCCCCTTTGTAGAATGGTTGCCTATCAGACTGCGGTGAGCGGCATGTAACAGATGGCCGTGGTGTCTTTGACCTCGAGGTTCGAGTACGCACTGATTCGAACCTCGGCGCCGTCTGCCGTCGGCAACACTTGCATGGTGCCGTTTTCGCGCTGAATGTGTGGGACGTCCAGAAGAGACAGCATCCTGAAATTCTTGGTTCCGCCAACGACAAAACCGACGTTCGTTTTACAGAATGGGTCTGCAACGACTTTGATCGGACCACCAGCGCTGTTGACGATGATTACCTCAAAGCCTGCCACAGCCTTGTCATCCATAAATCGCTTTTGGTCTGCAATCTCAGTGTCGATTGCGTCGAATTGCTCAGGGCTCACGAAGGCATACTCTGGCTTCATGCCGTTTCTGAACATCTTCACACCGGCAAGCTTGATGATCTCCACGCGAGACTTGCCGCTTGCCTCAGCCGACGTCACACGCAACCCTCCGAGTCGCGTATCTACAGCACGGCTTTGACCGTTCCACGTGTCAGACGGCGCAGTCGACGGGGCCCACCCCTCGAGACCGTCCATGCCGGTTCCAGTACCACTTGCATCGAGATCGCCCTCGATGAATAGATACGGCCCAGTGGTTGCCCCACTGACTACAATTTGGTTTGCGTCCTGGTTGACAGAAGAAACCGTCACGGCTGCGCCCTCGGCAGCGGCGCCAGCGGCCGCACTTGACGCTACGATACTGACGCCTTGCTCGAAGAACATCGCCTCATTGCCGGTCAGCGTGAGCGTGGTGCCACCACCACCAGCCGACACGACACCGCGAACGCGCGTCCTGTTTCGAAGCGCGTTGTGCGCAATGCAGCGACCGACATACTTTGCCGTCGTTTCGATTTCGTTTTTCACGGCATCGACAACAACGCTACCTTGATGTTTTGACGAAAGCATAAGCTTGCGGTCGAATTGCCCGATGCCGTAGTGGTCCTTCAACGCAAGAGTGAACTTCGCCTGAGACGTTGCGGCGGCATTTGATTGCGCAGTTGCAAACGTTCCTGAAACACCCTTTCCAGAACCATACTGAACGTTCACTTGGTTGTAATCGATAGACGCATCTTTCTTCTGATTCGTCATCAAAAACTTGAGAGCTGGGGACCCGATATCATTCAGGTCAATGAGCATAGAAGGGTAAAGGACTTTCATCAATGCAGCGAGATCGCTAGCGGTAACGGCCATGGTGTTACTCCATGTCTGCGGGGTCAACCGACCTTTCCGCAAACATCTTGATGGCCAATGCTGTTCGCTGCTCATCTGTGAGCTGTGCAAGAGCGCTGGCCGAAGTCATAGAGTTAGAGAGCGAAACGCTCTGTGTCTTCTTGTCTTTGCCATCGCTTTTGCCGTTGCCGCCGTTCACCTTGAGGCTAGCAATCTTTGACTGCAAATATTTCCCGCCTATCCATTTCTCTGCCATGGCCTTCAGCTCGCTCTCAACCATGTCTGATGCTTCGTCAATCGGCATGACTTTGCCTGTCTGCCGAAAGTATTCGTCAATCAGGTCGAACACCTGCCCTTGAGCGTCGTCTGTGTCGAGAATCATCGGATACTTGTCCTGATTCTCTGTTATGTGACCGCCTATGTCGCCCTTGAGTTGATCTAGGGCCTGTTTCTCGGCTTCTGCTTGATCTTTCGCCCGAAGCTCATCACGTAGACGCTGCACCTCGCTTTTGTCGTCTTGTGACTTCGTCTCTTTCGGTTTCGGGGCGTCTTCATGGTTTGCCGCTGCCTTCAGCACTGAGTCAAGGTCAAGTCCAAGCTCCGATAGAAATGCCAGAGGGTTGCTCTTGATTCTCTCGAACACTGCTTGCGTCTCTGTCGCCTTTCGCTCGGCCTCTTGCAGGCGAGCCTTGATTTCGCGCTTTTCGTTTTGGAATCTCGCTTCTTTTTCGGCTACCGCCGCGAAGGCCTTTGATACGTTGTTGTCTTTGCCTTGCTCTTCGTCTTTCTTGCCGCCGTCTTCCTTTTGTTTGTCGTTCGGCTTGTCATCTGAATTGGTCTCGCTTTGCCGTTCCTGCGCGTCTTCCTTTCCTATGACGACTGCTTCGTCACTTTCGTTTCTGTCGGACATCTCGCCGAACATGCGAATGGCTTTTTCGCTAGGAGATTCTTCGACGGCATTTTGCGCATCAACTGCTGGCGCTTGTGTTTGCCCATCTTGGCTTTGCGGGCTTGTGGTTTCTACTGACACAAAAACCTCCTGCTACTGCTGTGGCATCATCGCCTGTTGTGGTTGCTGGGCCCCCTGTCTTGGCTGAGCTTGGGGTTGATTCATCGCTTGATTGCCAGCCTCTTCCATCGCCTTCGCCCGCCGCTCTTCTATGATCCTGTCGCACCGGTCCATGAAGTCGCGAAGAATATCGATCGTGTCTTGTGGCATTTCATCAACAAGAGACTTCGAGTACGCCTGTTGTGCCCGAGCGCGAAGCTTCTCTATGGGTAAGTACCGGTCCGGCTCGATTGGGTCAGCGCCTGGAACAAAAAGCGTATCTATGATCGCCTCGATGGCGTCGTGCTCCGCAAGGGTGAATGACCGGTATCGATCTAGGTCCGGGAAGTCCATCAAGGAAGCGGCTTCCTCTTTGGTCTCGACAAGCCCGATGTCCATCATATCCTTGGCTTCTTGCATGCGACCAGGGAGCGATCCAGACAACGCGCCGATAGGCTTCACTTCAAGCACGAAGTCAGACAGGTCTTTGACGACTTCCTTCCATTTCACACGCTCAATGGCGCCCTTGCTCTTGTACTGGACTTTGTATGACTCGTCGTTTTCGGCGATGCCTTGGCAGACACCCAAAAGCAGCTCTGCTACCTCAACGTGCGCGTCGCGATAGTTTTGCTTCGACGTAACGAAACGCGAGTCTTGCACGTCTTCGTGTGCTCGAATAGCCTTGGCGCTATCGAGACCAGCCGGCACAGCACCACGAGCTGTTGGCTGCGAGATACCTACTATTTCATAGGCTGCCTTCTTGTACTGGTCGAGCTTGTGTTCCATTTCAGGGGAAAAGCTTTGCGGAAAATGAACTTTCGGCTCCGTGCCAGCCGTGCG
>JBFFMO010000038.1:0-12784 GCA_041554035.1 Allomicrovenator sp.
CGTGGCCACTGCCCTCAAGAAAAAAGGTCTCCCGGACCAAACCAAAGGTCTCCCGGACCAGAACAAAGGTCTCCCGGACCAAACCAAAGGTCTCCCGGACCAGAACAAAGGTCTCCCGGACCAGAACAAAGGTCTCCCGGACCAGAACAAAGGTCTCCCGGACCAAACCACTCAAATTGAGGGGTTACTGGAATCCAGCGAAGTTTTTGCGCTGCCCGTCCCCAAAGAGGCGCCAGAGATTCCACTGGACGCCCCGGTTCTACGAATTGGCTACGATTCAGAAAACGACCTCGTTATCCCACGCCCAATGGTGTCTGGATGGCACGCGCGAATCGCCCTCGTGGACAGAAAGTACGTCCTCGAGGACCTCAATTCAACGAATGGCACGACGGTAAATGGACATTCAGTCAAGCGCGTCTGGATATCTCCCGGTGATCAAATTGGGTTAGGTTCTTACGATTTTGTCCTCAATCAGGACATCACCAGAAGACTTCTCCCGGACGCTGACTCTCGCCCAACCAAAGGACTGGAACTGCCAAAGGGGTTCCTCAAACCCTTCGTGATTGGTCGTGATGCAGACAACGACATCGTGCTCGACTCGCCTCAGATATCCCGAAAGCACGCGCGCTTGACTTGGATCGGGCACGCCTGGCGAGCCGAAGATCTCGATAGCGCAAATGGACTGGCGGTCAACGATCGCGCGAATAAGGTCAGTGATGCGGTGGTGACCTGGGACGACGTGCTCTTCATGGGTTCCTACCGTTTCCCTGTTGCACGACTCCGGGACTTCCTTGACCCCAATCACGCCCAGAGCACCTCGGGCGTCATGTCGATTCCACCCGAGAAAGACATCGTCACCATCGGACGAGGTCCCGATAATGACGTGGTGATCGATGCGCCTCAGATCTCGCGTCACCATGCGCGGTTGGTTCGAGGCAAAGAGGTCGTTTGGGTTGAAGACTTAGACAGTGCCAACGGCACGTTCATTGATGGACATCGCATTCGCCGGCAAAAGCTCGCCGAGGGACAAACCCTCAGTTTTGGCTCCTACGCGGTCCGACTGGATCTGGCGAGTGGCTCGATTGAACGGTCTTATCGTGGTGATGTGCTGCTTCAGGCCGAGTATCTACGGGTTGAACTCGGAGCGGGGAAACTCTCGAAGCGAATTCTCGACGGCATCTCCTTCACCGTTTATCCCACAGAAATCATGGGACTTCTTGGCCCCTCGGGTTCGGGAAAAACCACCCTGCTCATGTCGTTGATTGGCTATCTCAAACCAAGCAACGGCAGAACACTTGTCAACGGTGACGACCTCACGTTGCACTACGACCGTTATCGAGGAGCCATTGGGTACGTGCCCCAAGATGACATCATTCACCGTGAACTGACCGTCTATGAGGCGCTTTATTACACCGCGAAACTGCGCTTGCCTCCAGACACCTCGGACGAGGAAATCGAAGGCCGCATCATGCAGGTCCTCACCGATCTGGAGATCGACCAGACGCGTAACCTGCAAATTGGCTCCCCGGAACGAAAGGGGATTTCGGGTGGACAGCGAAAACGAGTCAACCTCGCCCTCGAACTGCTCACAGAGCCAAGCCTTCTTTGTTTGGATGAACCGACCAGTGGCCTTGCCAGTGAGGATGCCCTCAACGTCGTGCGACTGCTGCGCAAACTGGCTGACGGCGGGCGAACCATTCTGTTGACGATCCACCAACCTTCGGGCGCGGCCTATCGTCTGCTCGACAACGTTCTGTATCTGGCGGACGGCGAAGAGGTCTATTACGGCCCAGCCTATCCCGACAGCATTTTGTATTTTCACCCGGAGTTTAAGGCGAACACACCGGAGGCCGAGGCTGTGCTGGCCGATCCTGGCTCCTGCATGCGCCCGATCATGGATGCAAAACGCGCCGGCGAGCCGATGGAGACGTTCGCGGCACGCTTCAGGCAGAGCCGCTACTTCGCAGAATATGTCGAAGACCGACGAAAAAACCGCACAGGTGTCAATGTCACCGGCACGGGCGTTCGAAGACCTCCGCGCTTTTCGATCCGGCAGTGGATGACTTTGTGCCGGCGCTATCTTGCGATCAAACTCAAAGACAGAATCGGAATGGTGGTGCTTCTGGTTCAGGCACCCGTCATCGCAATCCTGGTCGACATGGTCTTTGTCTCCCGGTCCGAGGGGGTGCTGAATCGAATGCTCTACACCCCGTACGCGCTATTCTTGCTGGTGATCGCGGCCATTTGGTTTGGGTGCTCGAATGCCGCGCGAGAAATTGTGGCGGAACAAGCGATCTATCGGCGTGAACGCATGGTCAACCTCTCGATTGGCACCTATGTGTTGAGCAAATTCGCGGTGTTAGGGGCGCTATGCCTGCTGCAATGCGTGGTGCTGCTTTCGATGTCCTACGTCGTTCTCGACTTCCACGGACACCCGCTCTACCACCTCGCGATTCTGTGGAGCAGCGCGATGTGTGGCGTGGGCATGGGACTGCTACTCTCCGCCGTGACGCGCACATCCGAAGCCGCGATGGCACTTGTCCCCCTCCTGCTGATTCCACAGGTGATTTTGGGTGGTGCGATCATGCCCAATACTGAAATGAATCGACCGACCTGGCTTCTATCGCAAGTCACCGTAAGTCGTTGGGCCTTTGAAGGCGCGCTGCAAGTCGAACACCTCTCCGACGCGTATGAAATCGCACCCAGAGACCTTCCCAAAGCGATCGCTCCGGGATTTCCCGCTCCGCCACCACCGCCCAATCCAATTGATCGGTTTTACGGAAAATCAGAGACATTCTTGCTTGTCGATCTGGCCGTAACATCTGTGTTCGCGGCGCTTCTACTGGTGCTCGTCGGGCTTACCCTTCGTGTCCGTGAACGTTAAGCCCAGACCCACAAGTTAGAATCCGCCGCGATCCGACGATCGACGTTCGTCTTTACGACGACGACGTTCGGCCTCAATCGACTTATTCCTCTTTGCGATGCTGGGTTTTTCGTAATGCCGGCGACGCTTCAACTCTCGATTTAGACCTTCACGGCCAATTGACCGCTTGAGCTGGTTCAATGCCCGACCGATGTTGTTATCGATGACAGGGACCTCGAGAGGTCCAAGTTCATCGGCGTTATCCTGACGCGAGTTCCGTTTATCAAATGCCAAAATTCTGCTCCGTATGGGAGATCACAAGTACACTCAGTAAAGAGGATACCACATTCTTGGGTGCACAGTGCCACACGGGCGTATTTATTGGTGGGAGCTAGGCTTTGTACAGCCACGCAACTTTTTCTACCCACCTGAACGACTCGACCGTAGGTAGAACAGTGCAGACGATACGCGATGGAATTTAAAAACAATCCAGACAAGGTCGTGCTTTTTAAAAGCGCGGACCGGGAGACCTTCACTTGGGTCTACCGAACCTATGTCGATGAGGTGGCAAAAATGTTGACCGGTGGCTTCACCTTCAACAGTAAAGGGGATCGGGTGCGATTTGCGGGATACCGCAGGCCATACCAACTTCAAGAGGCCGTCCAGGAGACCTTTCTGAAGGCCTTCGGAGAGTCGGCAAGGAGCAATTACGATGGCACCCGGCCTTATGCGCCGTACTTGATGCAGATTGCCAAAAACGTCGTCATTGATGGTTTTCGAAAGGAAAGCCTCGATCGTTCGCTCTTCGTGATGATCGGTCATCTGGTCTACGAAAATGAGACCGAAGAAGAAGCGATCGGGCGCCTCGGGCAACAACACGCAGAAAGTCCGGAAGACCTTGCTGCCAAGAATCAAATCCATGTCTTGGTCCGCGTCTTTGTTGAGGCTCTAAGTCCGGAAGACCAGCAAATCGTAAATGAACATCTGGCTGGAGACGCATCACAATCTGAGATCGCCGACATCATGGGCGTCGATCGCAACGAAATTCGCCGACGAATCAAGGTCATCCGCGAGGGTCTGCTGAAACACCTGAAGGCCCACCGCGTGATTGAGGCGCTCGACCCGAAACTCGTGCTGGAAATCCTACTCGTGAGTTTACGATGAGTCGAAACACTCTCGAACAGCTCTTCGTTGAGCCAAACGACTCCCGGACTTGCAGCGAAGATTCGACCCGCTTTGATAAGTTGGCGCATGCATCGAGGGCTCTGGAAAGCTCTGATTTTTCGGCGTTCGAAAAACATGCTGCGGAAGCCTCCATTTTTGCCCTGCTCGATGCCCAAGAAGTGGATACACAAGAACCGGTAGACGTTGAGCGTGTCCTTCAAGCCCCCGCTGCAAACTCGAACCGAGGCCGGATTTTCGCTGCTTTGGGGGCCGTCGCGCTGGCTCTGCTGATCCTCCCATTCCTGGCCAACGAGGACCGGGAGACCTCTGAATGGCAGGCAAGGTCAGCCCAAACGCTGCCGATGCGCGATTTGCCCCGCGTTCAAATCTACTGTGTTCGACAGGACGTTGATTCGGTTGATTTTGTGGGAGAGCACGAAAGTCCATTTGGTGCTGTGACGTGCGACCCGAATGAGGATCTCAAGATCGCCTACGAGAACCCCGACGCGTCTCTCAAATTCGCGTACTTTGTGGGTGTGAGCGTGACAGGGGAAACACTTTGGTACGGGCCAACTCCTGTAGATCCAACGCCGTTCTCTGTAACCGTCACCCACAAGCCGACCCCAATCGGGGAGACCAGGCGACTCGCCGTGAACCACCCGGCTGGGCGTTACAAGGTCTATGGGTTGTTCAGTCCGAATCGCATTTCGTTCAGCGAATTTGAGTCGGTGGTGGAGCGAATGAAAATCAGCGATGATATGCTAGGCGTCAGTCCGGCAGTCCTCGTTCGAGCGGAGTTCGAGGTGAGAAAATGAAGACCCTTATTATTATGCTGCTGATGAGCATCGCCATCAGTGCCAATGCACAGGACTCCCGGTACGCGCTCATCGTGGCAAATAACTCCAGTGTTGATGAAGGCGTTCCTCCACTTCGTTTTGCCGATGACGACGGCGCCCGTTTCTTCGAGATTTTTTCGAGCTACGCTGATCAAACGGTTCTGCTGACAACTTTGGACAACGAATCCCAACAGCTCTTCCCTGTCGCTGCGCAAGCGTCCATCCCTCCGTCACGCGAAAACCTCCTCGCCAGCGTCACCACGTTGAAGGCGAAGATTGAAGAAGACCGTCGAAAAGGAAGACGTTCAGAAGTCTTTGTGGTGTTCACCGGCCACGGGAACCGTGATGAAAACGGCGAGGGGTATCTTTCACTTTCGGACGAACGTCTGCGCAGAAACGACCTGCTTCGCAACGTCATTGCTCCCATGAACGCAGATTTCACCCATGTGATCATCGACGCCTGCAACGCGTATTTCATGGTTCGAACGCGCGGCGGCGAATGGAAAGACGATCGAACGGGTGTGAACCTTAACGATGAATTCAACGACTATCTGGCGGGCGGTCAATCTTCGCCAAATCTTCCCACTGTGGGTGTCATTCTGTCGACCGCAGGTGCTCAGGAAGTCCACGAATGGAGCGTTTATGGAGGCGGAGTATTCTCTCACCAACTTCGGAGCGCGTTGCTCGGTGCAGCGGATGCCGACGGCGACGGAGTCGTAACGTATCCAGAAATTGAAGCCTATTTGGTGGCCGCCAATGCGTCGGTGACCAACCCACGAGCACGCATTCATGTGCATGTTCGTGGACCGGCACAAGATGCGTCAAAGAAGGTCATCGACCTGACCAAAGTCGCTGAGACCACCACCCTCGAGGTTGCCGGTGGCCAGGGTCTGATGTGGATCGAAGACAGTCGAGGCCTTCGCTACGCGGACTTGAACTTGGCTGCCGACGGAGCCGCCCAAATACGTCTGCTGCGGGGAACAACCAAAAATGGAGCCTACTGGGTTCGCACCGCAACCGATGAGATGAGGATTCCTACCGGCACTCATGTTGCTCTTGCGGCATTGGAGAAGACGCCAAACACCAACGGATCTCGTGGAGCCGTGAACGAGTCTTTCCGTCAGGAGTTGTTCAAAACGCCCTTTGGGCCTGGTTTTGTGGCCGGCTTTCTGGCCGCCAGAAACGAAATCCCGGAGACCATGGCCGTCATGCCTGAGCCCGCATGGAAAACCCAATTCACGATCGACTACCAGATTAACCAGGCCATCTTGGACGTCGGATCGGTGCAGCACGCCTTGTCTGCCTCGGCAAACCTCACCCATATCAACGGTCTAGCGCTGGGTGGTTTTATCGAATACGGATTCGGAGTCGACGCAGCTTCGACACTCCATCGTGTCGCCTCCGGAATCCAACTTGGGTGGGGGAGGAACGTGGGCCCGACCGATCTCAGGCTTCATCTTCGTGCGGGACCGCAAGTCCTTTTGATCGACGGGGATCAACTGGAGGCAGACCCCATTGCCCTACGAACCGACGCCGCGTTATTGGTCGTTTGGAGAGACTATTCTTGGTCGCCATTCGTGACCGGAGGCGTCGCTCTCGATGTCGTGACTCGAGCCGGCGTCGAAAAGAACGCGGAGCAATTATGGTTCAGTCCCCACGCAGGTATTGGTGTGCGCTTCTAGTGCTCGCTTGTGGCTGCCAGGCAACGCCACAAGCTGCCCCTCCCAAAATCCAAAACGAATCGCTTCCACTTCACATGTTTGTGGTCCGGGAGACCTCTATCTGCCCAACCCCAACCACAGCTCTATCGCGGGAATGCGGCAATTCTGTAGAGTTTGAAGAACTCGGATATCGGCTGCATCGTGGTGAACGAATCGAAGTTTCCGGCCCCGTAGTAGATGGTGTGGTTGGCAGTCCACGATATCTGATAAACGGACAGACTCCCGGTTTCGTGCGAGCGGACGATCTCGCGGTCGCTCCGGACCTCACTCATCTCAAACAATCAGGCCTGAGACCGACGGCGGTTCTGGTCGATCTGCGCACGACACCGATTTCGTTGGTTTCCCAACAACGAGACGGCGATAGCTATCCGGTCGATCCCCCGCAAATCCGGATGGGGACAGATTCAGCACTTCTTCCGGACTGCCTTGAGAACTTGATGGGGGTCTACTACGAGGATATCCACTCTTGTCTGGCTGAACGTGATTGCGACTTCTTGAATTATATTTGCGACAGCGATTACTGCGACTCGCTCATAATCGAGATCGTGGACTCTGATATTTCCGCCATCGCGGACCGATATGGAGTGTTCAGAGTCAGAGAATGTGAGCGATATCCGGAGTAAGCGAAAGAACCTAGAACGCGATTGTGGGCAGGCTGAATGTGACCGCCGTATCGGTACGACGGGCGCTCGCTAATGAGCCGACAAACAAGAATAGATCCCACCATGTGTGCAGAAACACTGCGTCGCGCAGGTTGTAGTCTGCAGATTGGGCCAACCATCCTGAGTACATACCGAACCCCATCCTCACCAAAAATGCATACGTGAAATCGGCGTGAGACGCCGCAAAGAGCGATGATTGCGTCACGTTCGCAACAAGAGGATGCCAACCGGCCACACGGTCCAAACCGTGCAGGATGTAGCCCCGAAAAAAGGCCTCTTCTCCAACACCAGCGCCATACGACGCCCCAAGTGAGAACACACCATCATGCCACCGGAAGTCCTCGAAAGGTCCTGATGAATAGGCAGTGTTTTCCTCTTCAATGAACGCTGAACCAATGCCGAGCGCGCCAATGATGACCCATGGAATCAAGACCCTGAATCGTGTGAGCGCCCGGAAGTCGGCCGGCGCCAACAGGATAGAAGAAACCGAACTGAGGTCTTCCGGACTTCCAAGCTCGTCGATGACACGGTGCCGATAAGTCTCGTAACTGCTTAGGAGCGCGGCATCCAGCCAGAGCTGTGCGCCCAACAAAAACGCCTGGGACTCAACTTTTGTGAGGTTAAACTCGCCTGATTCACCATGGGCATTCGAAGCGACTCCAGCTGCCACCAATCCGGCGACAGCAGCGGTGGTGTAGGGCCAACCCCTTTCGCCATCCCAATACTGACCAAGGCCAGGGAGCAGCAAGGAGGCCAAGGGCAGAAAAACGAGCGAACAGCGGAGATCGTCTAACGTCCCACAACGGCTTTCTCCGACAGCCCCAGGCTCAGTCAAAGACGAAGCAACAGGCGGCGGAGGAGGAGGGGCGGGCGGCAATGCTTGCGCTGCTACCGATACCGTACACAGTAGAACAGTGAAGACTTGACGAAGGCTACGCATATTTGTCTTGTGGGCTCTGGAGACAATGACGAGTTAGTATCGCACCATCATGCCATCCAGCCAAAACATCGGCTACAAAGTCATTGCGCGGCCAATCCAATGCTTTCTGATGCGAGCTACCGATGAGTATTTTCGACAAGATATCCGGCCGATTCGGCGACATCCTAGATGAGGTTCGAATTCCCGAAGAGCTTCATCGGGCACATGAAGAGGCTTTGGCCAAAATTTCTGCAGGAAACCCTGAAAATGCCATCGAGCTTCTTCAGGTCATGGCCACCCGATATCCGGAAACCCAGCGAACTTACGTCCTCCTTGCTCGGGCGTACCGAAATCTCAAACGCTGGAAACTCTCGGCCGATTCATTGGAACGAGCCCTCGCCATCCGCGAGTCTGCAATCCTCCATCTTCATGCCGGCGAAGCCTATGAATCACTGAAACAATGGAAAAACGCCGAAAAACACCTGCTTCAAGCCACGGCAATTCCAGACGGAAAGGACGTCGAATTTGAGACTTCCTGTGCGCTTGCAAGGGTCTACGCGGCCATGTCACGCCCCGACAAGGCCGAACGCGAACTCCAAAGAGCTGCGCGCCTTCAACCCGAGAATCTGGAAATTGGCCACCGTTTGGTGCGAATCATCTTGGAACGCGATGTCACAGATGCTGCGGCGTTGCTGCGAAAGCTCGACAAGAACCTCACCGATCCGAAGTCTCAATTGTTGATGGGGTTGATACTGGAGCAACAGGGACGGCTGGAAGAGGCGTGCACCCGGCTGAGTTCATCGCTGGAGCACGTGACCGACGTTGAAGCCTTGTTGGCGCTGGCCAGAATTCGACTCCAACAAGGACTCCCGGACCTTGCTGCCCAATCACTTCAAGGTCTCCCGGACATCACTGACCTTGTTCTCAAAACCGAGGAGTGGCGGGTAAAAGGCGAATGCGCGAGCCTTCTGGGGAATTGGAACGACGCTCGTGACGCGTACCTAAACTTGCTCGGCACTCTTCCGGAAGATGCTCACGCGTTGGTCGGATTGGGATTCGCCGAGCTGGAGCTTGGCCATTCAGACGTCGCGAGTGGCTTCCTACTTCAGGCAATGCCCCACCTGGCCACCCGAGGTCGAGCCCTTCTGGGCATCGGACGACTGCATGCGGAACGTGACGACATCTCGGGCGCCCGGCATTTTCTTGAGGAATCGCTGCGAGCTGAAACCTCCGAGCCCGACCGCGCTCAAGCACATCTGGAACTCGCCCGGGTTTTGAGCAAATCAGCCGATCGCTCCGAAGTTCTGCGGCATTTGCATGAGGCGGGAAAAGACCCGCGTCTTCGTCCGATCGCTGAGGCGATGAGCCTTGAAACCCTTCAAGGCCTGAAGCCACGGTTGGACTATCCGGAAGACCCGCAGAATCCGATGTCTCTGGAGGGCTTCGCAAAAAACGTGGTGGCGTGGGTCACCGGTGATCCACGGCTGGTCGACTTTGTTTCCGCGGCTCAATCCCTGGTCCAAAGGCTCGAATCCCCGCTCTCGCTTGCCATCGTTGGGGAATTCAACGCCGGAAAGTCGACCCTCTTGAATGCTCTCCTCGAAGAGGACCTTTTGCCTGTGGGCGTTCTTCCGACCACGGCGCACACCGGAATCGTACGATTCGGGCCCCGACGAGCGGCTCGACTTCACTTCTTATCCGCACCACCGCAGGAAGTCGGATTCGAGGAGGCCTCCAGAACGATGAAAGACACTGCCGCCGAGATCGAGAGAGTCGAGTTCATGTTCCCTCATCCGGTTCTGCGCACGGTGGAGTTTTGGGACACGCCAGGTTTTAACGCCCTGGAAGAAAGACATGAAACAGTCGCAGCCAAAGCACTCGAAGATGCTGAGGCGATCCTCTGGGTCATGGACGCAAATCAAGTCCTGTCGGCGAGCGAGTTCGACCGTATTGATGGCGTTCGAAACGGAAAGGAAAGACTGATCGTGGTCCTGAACAAAACCGACCGCCTCGGAAACGATCGTGCCGCCAGGCTCGAAGAGCTGATTGAATACGTCGAAGAACATATTGGCGACCACATCGCGGGCATTTTCGGAATCTCGGCGCAAGAAGCGGTGATCGCCCGCCCCGCCGTCACCCCGCACTTCGAGAAATTCCGGGAGTTCATCGACGTCAATGTCATCGAACGCGCAGGTCGGCTGAAGGTCCTCGAAGTCCTGCGACAACTTGGGGTCATCTTCGATGGCGTTGCGACTTTCGGAAGTCAGCGCGCCAGCTCCATGGCCGAACTGAGCGACAGAGTGGCCCAAATAGTCAGCTGGGTCGCTGCAGATGCCCGCGTCAAAGCCTCGGCTCTGGTGGAAAATCAAAGGCGAAACCTAGAAGACAAGTCCTCGTACTTGCTGCTTTCCATAGAGCACGAAATCTCAGAATCGTTGCGCCCAGCTGGACAGATTCTCTCCCGTCCATCACTAGCTCCGGAAGACGCCGAGTTCATCGGAAGGCTTCTGCAGACGAGGTTTTCAGACGTGATCGACGAATCGTTCGCCGAAGTGGCCAGCGTGTTGAATGATCTCGAAGGCTCGCTTGCACGGAAACTTGAAGACGTAGCTCAACGCATGCCTTTGGCCGATGCCCGCGCTCAGCACCGAAGCATCGAAGGTCTCTTCGACGAGTTGCGGACATCGAGGCATCTCCTCCACGAGAAAGTGGTGGGACGACTTAGAGCGTCTGCCAAAAGCCGAATCGAATTAGTGGGCCATGACGTCCTGCTTTCGCTCGACGGTGACAAAGCGCTGTGGCGACCCAAGTTACGAAAACTTCTCCCGGACACGTCCCGACTCGCAGCGCTTGAACTCTCCGCGTGGTTCGACGAGTGGTTTCTTCGAATTGAGGCATTTCTTGACCGCGTTTCCAGCGAACTGTCGCTGCTCAAAACCGAAACGGACTATCGCTATGACACGAAAGAAGCGACGTCCTGGCTTCAAGACATCTGAGGGCCAATCAATCCCGGGTCGGCTGAGACCAGCGCAGCCTTCCCGGGGCCATCGTTCCATCGTATACAACCGCGTGACATTTACTGAGGTTCGTATGTCCCGTCTTGGTCTTGATCCGTAAGTCATCGCACGTGCACGAGAAGCTGCGGCTCAAATTGCAGAACAAATGGACGGCTTTGTCGCAAAACGAAGTACCGTCGCCATCGAACGAACGGTTTTACGACTCATGGGGGTCGATGGCGTTGATGAAGACGATATTCCCCTGCCAAATCGTTTTGTCGATGCAGTGCGGGACGCTGGTCTTTTGGAAGACGGCGTCGCTCGGGTGGTTGCGCGAGCGGTCATCGCGACAGGCCGTGACCCACAAATGATTGCCGAGGCAGTGTCCGACGGAGACCTGAAACTCAAAGAACTACCGGAAGTCGATGAGGCTTCGATACGTGAAGTCGGGCAAGATCTCGCGGAAGCAGCCGCCGAGAAAATTGCCCGCAATGCGGACTTCCGGTCAAAACGAATCGCCGATTGTGACGTCAGGCCCGAACCGCTTCACTACGTTATCGTCGCCACCGGCAATATCTACGAAGATGCTGTGCAGGCCGTTACCGCTGCTCGTCAGGGCGCTGATATCATCGCGGTCATCAGGTCTACCGGTCAGAGCCTTTTGGACTTTGTACCCCACGGTCCGACCACCGAAGGCTTCGGTGGCACGTACGCCACCCAGGCGAATTTTCGAATCGTCCGCGAAGCTTTAGACGAAGTTGGGGAAGACTTGGGCCGATATATCCACCTCTGCAATTATTGCAGTGGTCTATGTATGCCCGAAATCGCGGCGATGGGTGCCATCGAGCGTCTGGATGTCATGCTCAACGACGCGCTGTACGGCATTCTCTTTCGTGACATCAACCCTCGAAGAACCTTCGTCGACCAGTACTTCAGTCGGCTCATCAACGCGGCCGCTGGCGTGGTCATCAATACTGGCGAAGACAATTATCTGACAACTGCTGATGCTGTGGAGGCCGCGCACACGGTACTCGCGAGCCAATTCATCAACGAACAATTTGCGCTTCGCAGCGGGCTACGAGCCGAGCAGATGGGACTTGGTCATGCGATGGAGATCAACCCGGGTCTGGAGGACGGATTCCTTCTCGAACTGGCCCAGGCCGAAATGGCCCGGGAGATCTTTCCGCAGGCTCCCCTGAAATACATGCCGCCCACAAAGTACATGACTGGAAACGTTTTCAAGGGACACATTCAGGACGCGCTTTTCAACTTGATCGGAGCGTGGACGAAGCAGGGCATCCAACTCCTTGGAATGATGACCGAGGCGATGCACACTCCACATATGAGTGATCGATATCTGGCGCTCGAAAACGCACAATATGTCATGAATACTGCTCGAAATTTGGGCGATGAAATCATGTATCGCCCCGGCGGACGAATCCAAACACGCGCTCAAGACGTCGTGAATGATGCGACATTATTACTGGAGCGGGTGAGCACCGAAGGGCTGTTTTCCGTGCTTGAGGCCGGCGTTTTTGCGGACGTTTTTCGCCCGGCAAACGGCGGCAAGGGAGCCGACGGCGTGTTCGAAAAAGGGCCCAACTACTACAATCCTCTTGAAGA
>JBFFMO010000039.1:0-12783 GCA_041554035.1 Allomicrovenator sp.
TAGCGGTATCCACGATTGGCGCGAATCTGCGGAGTGAACGTCAAATCCAGACGAACATTCGTGGCCACGGCTGCCGTCGTGCTTTGCACTCGCCGGCCAAAAACTTTGGCGATTTCTTCGGTGCGCTCCGCGTAAGCGGTGAACCCGTTCGAATACGAAACCAAGCGCTGCATGAATTTGTAATCGAACTCCGGGCCAAAACCCAACGCGTCGATCCCAATGCCCCGCTCCGCCAGTTCAGCCGCCATCTTGAGGCAGTTTTCGGGAAGTCCCGTCACCATGCCATCGGTGAAGACAATCAGCTTCTTGACCTGATTACGATCAGGAACGGCCGAGATCAGTCCAGCAGCCTTATCGAGAGCGTACTCAAGGTCAGTTCCCCCACCTTGAAACTGGTCGATCACGTCGATTTTGCGAATGATGTCGGCAAGGGTCGAGCGGTCCACAATCATCGTGGGTTCCACGATTTCGTAGGCCACCGACTGGAACGCCACCACCGTGACATAATCACCGGGGCGAAAATGCCCGATCGCGGCACGGGCCGCGTCCTTCAACGCCGCCATTTCGCGGGTACGCATCGACGACGATACGTCCAAAACGAGCGCGATATTGGAATGAATGGTGGATTTCTGTCCGCTGGCCCTCAACGCATTGGACGCATTGATTTTCAGCAGAACCTTGAGTTCTGTCTCGGGTGCATCGACCGATACGTTCGGTCGATCCACAAGGTAATCGAGAAGAATTTCTTCAGCCATAACACCCTCTTGTACTTGTCGTAGTGCGGTCTTACACGATCACACGCAACCCAACAAGAACAGCCCGGACTCAATACGGCGACGAATCCAGAAGGACTTCACGCGGCTTGCAGGCATCGGCGGCGCTCACGATGCCCTCGACTTCCATCATCTCGACCATACGGGCCGCGCGATTATAGCCAACGCGAAGCTTGCGCTGAATCATCGAAATGGACGCCTGACTCGACTCAATCACCAAACGCACCGCGTCTTCGTAGTGTTCGTCACGATCCATATCCTCGATTCGAGGACCAGCATCTTCGTCCTCTTCCAAAAGAATCGACTCGTCGTAAATGGGCTCGCCCTGAGTCTTGAGGAACGACACGATTTGTTCGATCTCTTTTTCAGACACAAACGCGCCATGGACTCGCTGCAATGCGCTGGAGCCAGGGGGAACGAACAACATGTCTCCGTTCCCCAGCAGGGCTTCGGCGCCGTTTGAATCCAGGATCACGCGGCTGTCCGTCTTGCTCGTGACGCGCAGGGCAACACGGGTCGGAAAGTTGGCCTTGATGAGCCCGGTAATCACGTCCGTGGATGGGCGCTGCGTCGCCAGAATCAGATGGATTCCTGCGGCACGAGCCTTTTGTGCCAAACGGGCCACGGCTGTTTCGACGTCTTTTGCCGCCGTCATCATCAAGTCCGCGAACTCGTCGATGATGACCACGATATAGGGAAGACGCACGTGGCGAGGCTTGCCGTTATGGTCCAAACCAAGCTGACGCAACGCCTCCGAATCATCCTTGCCGTCGATCTGGTCGAACTCCGCCTCACGCGTGATTTTTTCGACCTTCTTATTGTAGCCCATGATATTTCGAACGCTCATTTCAGCGAGCTTCTGATACCTGCGCTCCATCTCTTGAACCGCCCAATTCAGCGCCACGGTGGCCTGTTTAGGGTCGGTCACCACCGGAAGAAGCAGATGGGGGATATCGGCATAAATGCTGAACTCCAACATCTTGGGGTCGACCATGATGAAACGCACGTCGTCAGGCGTATGCTTGTAGAGCAGCGACACGATCATCGTGTTGACGGCAACCGACTTACCCGCACCGGTTGCACCGGCGACAAGCAAATGCGGCATGCGTGCGAGGTCAGCAACCACCGGGCCGCCCTCGGTATCAAAACCGAGCGCCAGGGCAAGCTGAGCCTTGTCGTTGCTGACAAAGATGTCGTCAGCAATGACTTCCTTCAAAAAGACCATTTCACGCGTTGGGTTGGGAACTTCAATACCCACCACGCCCTTTCCGGGAATGGGCGCAAGAATTCGAACACTCAACGCCGCCAGCGCCATCGCCAGGTCGTCGGCAAGACTCGCGATTTTCGCGATTTTCACGCCAGCGGCTGGACTGAACTCAAACATCGTGATGACAGGACCGGGACAAATCTCGACAACCTGACCATCGACCTTGAAATCTGCGAGCGTCTTTTCGATCTTGGCGGCCATGGCGCGAAGATGCTCGCGATCCACCGCTGGCTCATCGGAGCGCTCGAAGTTCAGGAAATGAACAGGAGGCAGTTCGTAGGCACCCTTTCTTTGGGGGCGAAACACGACACCACCTTCATGCATCAGGTCTCGACGTTCACGAGCTTTGCGAGCTGCCTCGCTTTCGACGATCTGAGGACCAAAGTCGACCTCAACAGGACGAACGGCTTTCTTGGGCGTTCGCTTGTCTTGAATCAGGTCCACGATATCGGTGTCGGTCACTTCAACCTCGACCTCTGGAGCACGAATCTGAATCGGAATCGGAGTGGGCATCTGCACCTCGGGAGGTGTGGATGCCAATTCGCCAAGTTCCCACATCGCGTCGCGTTCGACTTCGGCCGAGAGCTTCTCCATCACCGATTGATCCAATTTGGATTTTCGCTTCGTGGTTTTTTCAGACTTGTCGGGCTTCTCTGTTTTCTCGGGTTTATCATCGTTGGCTGCAGGCTCATTGGGTAATGAGTCCGTCTTCTTGGCCGTTCGAGCCAATCGCGCCAACCTATCCGAGAGCTTCCTTTCCACTTCCTCGCTCGCCGATTCCTCAAAGTCATATTTTTCGGGAACGAGCGGCTGCATTTCTCGCTGAGCGACAAAACGCGCCACATCGTCGTGGTCTTCTGATGATTCGCTACGCAATTTTTCGCGCTCAACTTCAAGCCGAGCTCGAAACTCACGCTGAACTCGAATTCGATGACGCGCCCAGGCCTGCAAACGATGAAAAGAGGCAATCACAGCCCGAACAAGACCGCCAAGGCTCAACGACGTGAAAAGCATCACGCTCAACACCCCTGCCCCAACCGTCACCAAGCCGGCTCCCACCGTTCCCACCAAACCACGAAGCATTTCAGCCCCGAACTCTCCCACCAATCCGCCTGGAGCGTGTCCGAGCAGAATCAGCTCTTCAAAGGCGAGGTGTCCCAGCATGGCGCCCGAGAGGACGAACATGACCTGCCCCACGATCTGCCCAACCTTCCAATCAACGCGCCGCCCAATAAGCAGCGAAACGCCAAGGTAGAAGATGAGTCCGTCGAGAAAGAAGGACGCTCCGCCCAACACAAAGAGCAATGCACCGGCGATATGAACGCCTACCGGACCGATCAAATTGGCGGGTGTGGCGCGATCAAGATCTGCGATATCAAAACTCAGCAGTGCCAGAAGAATCGCGACCGCAAGAAGCGAAAGAACCAATCCGCCGGCTTCGCGCGGCAATGCATGCGCACGCGGCGTTGAAACCGTTTTGGTCTTGGGCTTGGTCTGTCTTGGGGTCGTCGAGATTTTCTTCCGCGACTTTTTTTGAGTTGCGGGCGGGGTACTGGAAGACCCTGTGGTGCTTTCCGCTGCCATGACATGCCCTCCTGGGCTGTTTCTGACTTTCACATCCGTGTGAAAGTGCCTTTCTGAGACAAGCTCGAAGCTACCATGAGCATCCGGTCCGTCAATTTTACCGAGTCAAGGATCGCACCTCCTCGTTTGCACGCCCTTGACGACCCAAGATATCCTGCCGAATATTCTTCGAAGAAATTCGGAACACGCACGAAGACGAGGTTTGATCACGGTTTGGTGAAGGTGTGGCGTCTGTGCCCCGATCGTTGTAAACTTGCTACGATCACCCTGAGGCTGAATTGAGGCACCAAACCCTCACCTCTTGCGAAAAATCCATTATAGGCTTATAAAACAAGAGCATAAGACTTAGCGAAAAGCTGGCACGCCAATTGCTTATTTAATACATCGTAGGGAAGAGGCGATTACAACACGCCCCCCACCACAGGTTTTAAGATGAAAAAGCGAAATTTCGAAATCGGGTTGAGGGACCCAAACCAGGAGAAGATCATGAAAAAAACGGCAGTGCTTATTTCTTCCGTTGCGCTCGCGATGTTGACCGGAGTGTCAATCGCAAACGCCCAGGACGCTCCTGGTTACGAGTGCGACAATTCATTCGGCGATTGCGGAACACCTAATCAGTCGGGCGGCGGCGGTTGCGGTTGTGGTGGCGGGTCTATCCTCGTCAACAACACAGACGTAGGCGACACGTACCAATTCGCGGACGACTACGATAACGACGGCATCGAGGACAACTCAGACAACTGTCTGCGTATGGATAACCTCGACCAGGCTGACACCGACGGCGACGGCGTGGGCGACCTTTGTGATATCTGTCGCGACTCGCCCAATACCGACCAATTCGACCTTGATGGCGACGGCTTCGGCGACCCATGCGACGACGACATGGACGACGACGGAATCCTGAACGCTGCAGACAACTGCGCATCCGTTCCAAACCCGTTCCTCGCAGGCCTCACCGTTCAAGGTGATACCGACGGAGACGGTCAAGGCGACGCGTGTGACGACGACATCGACGGCGACGGCGTGTCCAACTTGGACGATCCCTGCCCCATGTCAGCCACCATCACTACGCCAACCGCAGATCAGCGCGCACTTTGTTTCCCTGACCAAGACGGCGACGGCATCGCGGACATTCAGGACAACTGCGTCACGATTTTCAATCCTTCGCAGGCGAACATGAATGGCGGCCTCCTCGGAGACGACTGCGACCCTGATATCGATGGCGACTCGATCATGAACGCCGTGGACAACTGCGCACTCACGCTCAACCCAGAGCAGGACGACGCTGACCGTGACGGCCGCGGCGGCGCATGTGACCCGCAGTTCTGCTTCGTGGTGTTTGGAGATCAGGCGAACTGCCTCGATCCAGAAGTCAACCTCACGGCATACGCGCCTAGCCTTGTCGGACAAACCGGACAGCCTGTGTTGCTTCGCTTGTTCGCCAACCGCGAAAACCAGCCCATGCGCTACACCTGGCGTGTAGTCGGTCAGCCTGAGGGCGCCGATGTTCGCCTCGAAAACGCTGAAGGCACCGTGACTGTGTCGAGCCCTTACGAGTACCGCTACCTCGTCAACGAAGCACCCATCCTCTACGGAACGACTGCTGGCGAGTACAAGATTGAACTTTCGGTCGAAAGCGTCTGGGAAGACCGCGTTTCGAAGAAAATCAACGAAAGCTCACTCTTCACAGCGACCGTCACTCTTGATGGCGACAAAGCCGACCTCCCATCGTCAGATGCCGGCGGTTGCGGATCCACTGTCACCGGCAAAGATGCCGCAGCAAACGGCGCCGTGTGGCTTCTGGCCCTCGGTTTGGTCGGACTGGTATTCCGTCGACGAAACGCTTAATCTAGGGATGCGGGCAGACCGCACCCCGGGAAACCGTTAATACCTGCCCTCCGGGGCAGGTTTTTTTTTGCCGCGGCAACTGAGAGCGACATGAAAGCGACACTTCTAACTACGCTTATCGTGATGACCATCGTCCCCTTGCTTAGCTGCACAGACACGGGTCTTCAACGCGTTCCGCCGACACCGGCGCCCCCACTTGATAACCTGATTCGAGTCACAGGCGAGTTCTGTACAGAGCCTTCGGCCCAAATCACGTTCCCGGTCAAGGTGCTCTACATCATCGACCAGTCGGCCTCGCTTCAATGCACCGACTCGCAGAACCGGCGTTTTGGCGCCCTGAACTCGTCGATCAATAATCTGCTTTCCTCTCAGCCCAACGCTCAATTTGGATTCATTGGATTTTCATCCTGGGCGCGCGAGCAGTCGTTCACGCGGGACCGCGACGCGATTTCGCAATTTGTCGACCCCTCGGGTGGTCTTGGCCCTGCAACCGACTACCAGGGCGCGCTCGCCAATGCAGTTCGGGTCATCGAACGTGATATCTTGACCGTTGGTGGGCCAGAACGCGCTCGCACCCGCTACATCATCAATTTCGTCTCGGACGGAAATCCTGAGCCTCGGTGCAATGCGGGCTGTGAAGACACCATTTCGAATTGTTCGGATGGAGAAGACAACGACGGAGACGGCCGATTGGACGGCGCGGATCCCGATTGCGCTAACATCACTGACAACAGCCTGCATCCCGATAATCTCTACGGTGTCTGCAACACCGACCTTGAGATCCCCGAGGACGTCTACGTCGACTTCAAGGGACGCTGCCCAGAGTACAATCAGCCTCTGCAGATCATGCAGCGCGTCCAAGAACTTCTGGAACTCAAAGAGACGTACTCCATCGGCGACCTGACTCTGAACAGCGTCTTGCTCTTTTCGCCTCAAGCCATCGTCGAGGGCATCTGCCCGGGCGCCAGCACGGCATTTGGATATGACCGCACGCTCGCAACGGCATTGCTTCAAGCCATGGCAAGCGAAGGAAACGGCACCTTCCGCGACGTGAACCTCACAACGGCCGAAGACTTCCTGACCTTCGACATCTCGTCGATCAAAGCAGACCTCACGCTCTCAAGTTTTGCCGCGTTCAACCAACACTCTCGAGTCGTTGGGAAAACACTGATGCCGGACACCGACATCGACGGATTGAGCGACGAAGACGAAATCGCTCTGTCGACCGACCGCTTCTCGCGAGACACCGACGGAGACAATTTTTCGGACCTCTTCGAGGTGCGGCTCGCAACCGAAGGTTTTGACGCCACCACCGACACTCGTCCTGCGATTCGGTGTGCCTCCGACCGAGACGGCGACGGCGATGGCCTCAATGATTGCGAGGAAGAATTCCTCAAAACGAACCCGATCCAACCCGACACCGACGGTGATGGCATTTTGGACTGGACTGAACTGCTCTATCGCACGGACCCACGAGTCGACGACGCTTTGAGCGACCTGGACTTTGATGGCGTGACCAATGCCGAGGAAATCAAAGCAGGAACTGACCCACTCGTCCCCGATGCTGACCGCTACCGCGACGAACGCGTGGTCTACGGACTCGATGACCTGGGCTTGATGGACGTCGAGAATCCGGATAACGGTCGCCTGGAAGAGCGTCATTGTTATAATTTTGACGTGCAAGACATCCCCATGGGCATCACGCCGGTCCCGGGCAAAAACGGGTATAACCGGATCTTGCTCTACACGTCCGAAAAGCCGAGCCGTGTGGCCGGTGTACCCGGTGAAGTGCGCGTCGCATGTTTTGAGGCCTTCTACGGCGGCGGCACGGTCAAAGACCCTCAAAGCGGTCTGGTTGACATCACGGCCAAGAATCTTGAATTTCTTCGTGCAACGATGGAACAAAAGAACCGTGAACTGAGCGAGTGCCCCTATTTTGCGACCGACCAGCCCGTGACCCGTGACCAGACTGAGACCTTCATGAACACTTGCATGCCACCCAAGATTACGATCGACGGTCGCCTCTACCAGCGTGAAGAAGTGCGAGCTCTTCTACGAAAGAATTTCGACGGGGATAATATCCCTCGCCTCCCGATTTACGGCTGGCAGTTGTTCAAGCCGATCCAGAACTTCAATCCCGAGAGCGACTGTTTCCGTCTCTGGGAATTCGAGACCGTCGTGGCATTCTTTGACGAAGCAGTCATCGCTTGTGGTGAATGTGAAGTGCCCGGAGACATGCCATGAGTCGACTGAAACGCGCCTTGGGCGTTCTCATCGCACTCACGATTTTGATGCCTGCGACTTCATGCACGGACACAAAGCTTGAGCGCATTCCCGCTCCACCGAATTACCGCGATGACAAACTCGAGATTTCAGGTGGTTTTTGCACCCGTGAACCTGAGTCGTTGATCTTCCCGCTGCGCGTGATGTTCATCGTCGACTCCTCGGTCTCGATGGAAGGTAACGATCCGCCTGATCCAGTTACCGGCCTCACAGGGCGTGAACGTGCCGTAGCCGACACGTGGACCACCTTGCTGGACCAGGGCGCCGAGGGCATCAAGTTCAGCGTGATTCGCTTTTCTGCTCAGGCGCAGCCTCAGACCGGTATCGATCTGGATGGCGACTCGTTGCCAGACACGTATTTCACCGCAGACCGACAGTTGCTCGATATCGCCACGGCGTCTCTGGGCCAGACGGACCGAACCACCAATTATCTGAATGCGCTTGGCGAAGCCTATTACGAAATCCGCACCGAGCTTGCGGCGGCCGAAAAGGAATCACTGCCGCTATCGAAATATATCGTGGTGTTTTTGTCAGACGGCGAGCCCGACACAGACAACAATTCGGAACGTGAAAATTCTCGTCAAGAGATTCTCGACACCGTCGACCAGATCCGCGACCTCACCAAGAATTTCCGCGTGGGCACGTTCGCATTCCACACGGCGTTCCTGTCTTCGGGACAACCTGCCGCAGACAATGCCGCCAAGGAACTTCTGAAGGCGATGGCCGAAGTCGGTCAGGGCAACTTCCGAAGCTTCCCAAGTGGTGAAGAACTGAATTTCCTTTTCATCGACTTCACCGTTTTGCGCCGAGTTTTCACACTCCGAAGTTTTGCGATTTTCAATCAAAACGCGGTCATGGATTTGAACCAAATCCCGCCCCCCGCTCCACCGATGCTGCTCGATGCAGGCACCGATATGGATGCCGGCGCCGACATGGACGCGGGCATGCCAGCCGATGATAGCGCGGACATGGGATATGCCCTTCGCCCCAATATCCCAGCGTCGATGTACGTCGACACGAACGGATCCAACGCCCTTGAGTGTGGAGAACCGCTGGCGGACACAGATGGTGATGGGCTCTCGGACATTCAAGAAATCCTTGCCCGGTCCAACCCGCTTATCAAAGACACCGACGACGACGGCCTCAACGATTATCTGGAATGGAGTTTTGGAGACGACGGCTTGAACCTGCTCGATCCGACCGACAGCCGATGTTTCGTGCCAAGCCCGTGCGTTGACCAGGATGCCGACGGTTTCTGCGATTGTATCTTGGACGCCGACGCCGACGGTACGTGCGACTGCACGACCAACCCCGAAAAGCCCTGCCTCGATACGGCCGGACACGATTGTCTGGATCTGAATATGGACGACCTATGTGATTGTCCTGACCGAGACGGCGACGGACGTTGCGACTACCAAGACCGGGACGGTGATGGCCTCCACGATTGTGAGGAAGTCTTCTACGGCACCGCACAAAACGGCAATGACTCCGATGCAGACGGCCTACCCGATGCCATTGAGGTCAGATTTCAGACCAATCCAGCCGAAGACGACAGCCTGGTCGATCTCGACGCCGACAATACACTCAACGGCATCGAGATTCTGGCGAATACAAATCCGATCTGTGAAGACGCCGCATTCCGCTCTCGTAGCGCCTATCGCTACACTTTGCGCGATCTCGGCCTGAAGGGCGCGAGCACGTGCTACGATTTCAATGTCACCAACATCACGCTTGTCCCCACGATCGAGACGGCTGAAGACAGCTATCCCGGAAACGGGTGGAACAGACTCTACATCTACGCCGGCGAAGTGGCGTTTGATGACCCGAATGCATTCGCGCTCTACCGAGTCGCCTGCGTGTACGCTAGCTATAACCCCACTGGTAATTACAAGAATCCGCCTTCTGGTCGCATCGCGCTCAAGGAGTCGGACTTTGTTGAGGTAAGTCAATTTGATCCCGAGACACACTGCCGTTTCCCTTGAAGTCCTGGCGTTGGCGTTGATGCTTGGAGGTTGTTCCAGCAAAGACGACACCCCGAGTGACATCACTCCTGCAACCGCTGAATGTTCACGAGACGACCATTCCGAGCCATCCCTTGCGTCCGCGCTCGCCGTGGGCGTTCCAGGTGAAGGCTATATTTGCCCGACCGGCGATCTGGATTGGTACAGCCTGACCGTGCCCGCGACGGACAAATTGGTGACGGTCGACGTCTCAATGCCCGTGGCTTTGAGCGCCGTACAACCGACGTACGCCATTTTCCCCAAAGGATCCGACGGGGAACCCGGAAGCGTTGCCGCACAGGCGCCTGCGAGTGCCACGGGGACCTCACTCAAGTACACGCATTGTGTGAGCCCCGGCGACTACTACATGGTCGTTCGTGACCAGGGAGACGACTCGGTCGACACCCGCAACGCCTATGCACTCAATATTTCCACGGGGCCAGACCCTGATGGAGCAGAGCCCAATAATGACACCGCGACCGCAACCGCGCTGACTTCGGGGACACAGACAACCGCGTTTATCGCCTGTCGCGGAGACGAAGACTGGTACACCTTTGACGTCCCGCCGGGCAGGACTCTGAGTCTGCAGTTGTCGTCGGCTCTGACTTCCTATCAGCCCACCCTTCGCCTCTACGACGCGGAAACAAACCTGCTTGTCGAAGAGCAAAACTTGGCGGGCGCCACGGAGCCGACCACGATTGCACGCTTCGAGGTGCTTCCTGGATCAGGAAAATATTACGTCTCCGTCACCGATGACGACAACGAAGATGCGGACCCGCAAATCCCCTACACTTTGACCGTTGAATTCATCGTAGATGCCGATCCCAACGAGCCCAATAACGTGCCCGAAGAAGCAGTGGTGCTCGGAAATGGCACAGTTGCTTGCGGAGCTGCGTGGAGCCAAATGTTTAGCGAAACGGGCTCCATCGGGTCGCCTGGCGATGACGATTGGTACCGAATCGACCTTTCGGGTTGCACCAACGGCATCATCGAAGCCACCGTCGAGTACGACAACGCCGGACTTTCAGCCGCCGACCAATGGGCATTTAACGCCGAAATCCAGGCCACCGTCACCCTCGTTCGGCCGCATGCTCCAAGCGCGTGCAACACCGACGGCGACTGCAACACCCTGCAAAAAACCTGCGACAGCCCGCTGGATTGCGCCGGACTTTTCGACACCTGCCTGAATCAGGGTTTATGCTCGGGCGCCAGTGTTTGCCTGCCCACAGGCACCTGTGGAGCCAATCAGACCCAACGCAGATACGAGTGCAATCCCCGTCTCAATGAGTGCAAACCAGGCGCCACGCCGCCTCCGCCCAATATGGCCAAATTGGCGTCACCCATCCTTGGCGACAACGTGCTCTTTCTGCGCGTGACCGATTACCAGTCGGATGGCTCGGCGCCCGAGAAACTCTATCGACTCAACGTTCGTGTGCGACAAGATCCCGACACAAACGAGTTGAATAACCTGCCGCTGAATTTGATTTCGCCAACCTACGACAGAAGCGACCTCTTCGCGGCCGCCAAGCCCATCACCATTCATGATTGTGCTGCCGGAGATTGTTGCGGCGGTGCCGATGTCACGGGCTCGATCGGCTACGAAAGCGACGTCGATTATTTCCGATTCCCACACCCCTGCCCCGGTACAGATTGTACGCTGCGCATGGTTTGGAATACCCAAGCGGGACCCGTCGATATCGCCATCAACGTCTATCGTGAAGGCGGCTCATCTTGGAACGTCGCGCGCGAGCCTGACGAAGCGACGATGCAGAACGCTGCAAGTGGCACGTTGGGTGGAACCACGGCGACGGATGAGTGTTTTTATGCGTACTCGGGCCATAACGACGACTACATCGTCGAAGTGCGTGACCGCTTCGCGCTCTTCAGCGACGACGTCACCGTTCGTCCCGACTCACGTGACTGGAATCCCGACCAAAACTACGGATTCTGTGTTGAAAAAGTGGCAAACTCTTGCAGTGTGCCCCCTTGTCAGGTTTACCCAAATGGCTGCGGACAACCTCAGTAAATACCTTGTAGTGGGCGCATTGGTGCTCGCTGCGTGTTCGGGCGATTCGAGCGAAGAAACGCCCGATATGGACCTGCCCGATTCCACCAAACCCATCCCCACGGTCTCCAAATGGAGTTCGGGATTGGTCGAGGGTGGCAACATGGGGCTTTCTCCGAAAATCGCGTTGGCTCCGGACGGAACGATCGGTGCGGCCTGGATTTCGGTGGTCGGCACAGATGACGGCCCCTGCACAGAACTTGGTGAAGATCCACCTCCACCCATGGCAGTGATTTGGCAAATTCGATACGCGACGTTCGATGGAACGAGCTGGTCGATCGAAGAAGTCGCGACGCCTCGTTATGTCGGCCAACCTCGCGGTGTTGACCTCGCATTCGATGCCTCGTCCACGGCGCTGATCGCCGGACAGGCCGGAGCCCCGGCCGTGATGTTCCGATATTGTGGTGTGCACGATGCCGCCGTTTATCGTCGCGCTTCGGCTGGTTCATGGACCATCGACACGGCCGTCACCGAAAGCGGCGAAGCCGCGGTCGGCGAGCCTGCGAGCGACTTCGGCACGGTGGTGGGGAATTTCCCAGCGCTGGCCGTGGCCTCCAATGGAGACCTTGCCCTGGCCTATAAAGACGTCCACGGGGGCGGCCTGCAAAGCGATGACTTCCGCAAAGCCGACCTCGAGATGGGTTGGAAACGCGGCGGCGGCTGGACACCTTACGCCGTCGATCCCACGACGGGCGGTGGCGATTACAGCGACATGATTTTTGACGCGCAGGATCGTCCTGTGATCGTTCAGTACGTTCCCGTCGAAAACTCAGCAGCAGCCAACGCCTCGGGCGTCTGGGTTCATCGCTCGCTCGACGATGGTGCAACCTGGCAACGGGTGCAGCTGTATAACCAGCCGACCAAACAAGGCCCATCAATCGCCAAGGATCCTTCCAGCGGCAAGATTTATGTCGCGTATTATCAGGCCCAAAAAGGCTATCCGATCGTGGCTTCGCTGGAAGA
>JBFFMO010000040.1:0-12753 GCA_041554035.1 Allomicrovenator sp.
ATCGACCGCGCTTTTCATGAATACCGTCGCATGAAAAATGCCAAGGACAAGGTAGAGGCTCGGCTTCTGGCCACGATGGAAGAACTGGAGCTCCTTAACCGACTTGAAGCAGCGTACACGGCCGGGACACGGGATCTGGAGTCCCTGCGCGCCGAGTTACGAAAGCTGCGCCTGAGCCCCAGGCCTCAGGCCAAGGTCGGAGGGCAAGCGGCACCACGAATCCCCTACCGGGAGTTCAAGAGTTCGCGCGGCACCACGATCTTGGTGGGTCGAAATGCCAAGGACAACGACGCGCTCACGCTGCGTCACGCACGTGGCCGCGACATCTGGTTGCACGCCCGAGATGTGTCCGGGTCACACGTCATCATCAGACAAGGCAAAAATGATTCGGTGGACGGTCAAGATCTGCTTGAGGCTGCGATGTTGGCGGCCTGGTTTTCCAAGTCCAAGAATGACTCGGTGATCGACGTGATGTGGACCCACAACAAACACGTACGCAAACCCAAGGGTGCCGCGCCGGGCTCGGTTTCCGTGGCAGGCGCGGCCAATATCGCCGTGCAATTGGATGAAACGAAGGTTACGGCGCTCTTGGCCAACGAAGTCCAAGAAAACTAAAAAGCCCGCCAAGGCGGGCTTTTTAAAGTCAGAACCCAATGGGGTTCATTCCAACTTGAATGGGTAGGTGACTGGCACGTTGTCTTTGGCCGAGGTCGAGGGGAATTTCATTCCGCCAACGGCCTTCTGAACACAGCGGCCCACATCGGTCCCGGCAAAGTTGCCCGACACAATCTCGGTGTTGGTCACGCTGCCGTTGGGCTTGATGAAGAACTTGACCTTCATCGTACCGCTCAAGTTATTGGCATTCGCCGACTTGTAGCAGGTGTTGATGCGACCCGAATAAGCTTTGATGGTGTTCAGAACATCCGACTTATCGAGTTTATCCTTTCCACCGGAAGACGATGACGACTCCTCTTTAGGCTTCGAAGTCGTCTTCTTGGTTTCCTTTTTCTCGGTACCTTTGTCGATCGAGTCGAGAAGACGGTCAATACCATCACCCTTAGGCTCTTCCTTCTTGGGCGCCGGCTTGTCTTCTTCCTTAGGAGCCGCCACTGCGGCGGTCGATTTCTTATCGGGAGTCTTCCGAGAGACGCTCTTGGTATCTTTCGGATCTTTGGCGTCGGCCGTGTCGTTGTCAGCGACCTCGACTGGGTCTTTGGTTCCCGCGAGAGCCAGTTTCTCGGCATCTGCGGCTTCTTTCGCCGCCTCTTCGTCCGCTTTGGACGGTTCAGCCAAAGGCGCAGGAAGGTAACGAATTTCAGGCTCAACTGGTGCCACATCTTCTTTGGAAAGAACGATGTAGGCCAAAGCGCCAACGATTCCGAAGAGCAAAACACCACCCACAATACCGCCGATGATCAACGGTTTATTGGAGCGATGGCTTCCCATCGGCATCAATGCTGGCATGGCCATGGTTCCCGTCGTGAACGGATCGACGCCGCCCCCGTCGTTTCCTCCACCCGGACTCATCATGGACTTATGGGCCGAGGCAAGCGCACGAATATCGATCAAGCCAGAACCGTCTGTCACAGGGACATCGGCACCAGCATTTGATGCACCCGCGCCTACGGCTTGAACTTGATCGAGGCTTGAGAGGCTGAAGAGCACCGAGTTTTCGTTTCGCTTGCCCACCAATTCACTGCCGACGCTGGCATTGGCCATCGCAGCAGACCCGCCAACACTGGACTTGGTCCGTGAAGGTGCGGCGGGTTCGGCTGAGGACAACCCGAGGAAATCATCGTTATTGGCTTCGCTGTCGAAGGAAGCAAACATGCCGCCCACGTTGCCAGACGACTGCAGTTGTGGACCGGCGGCCGGCTCATCGAAGCTCGAAAAGAGACCACCCGATTCAAAGCCAGAATCTTCAGATGTTCCGCCCGCTTTTGCGTAGCCGAAGTCGTCCAGAGCGTCGCTGGTTCCAAAATCAGAGAATCCCGCGGAAAAACCATTCGGGTCCTCTTCGGCCACGGACGATTCGAAAGCCGCAAAGGCCCCTCCACCGCTGGCGCTGCCAAAGTCCGACGAGGCATTCATTACGCTCGTTTCGTCGGCTTCAGCATTGACCTGCTTCTGGTAAAGCGAGAAATCATCTGAGATCTGAGTTGCCTCTTCGGGACCGGCGCCGCCGAGTTCCGAAAGGTGAGCAAATTCGTCGAGTTTCGATAGAGCCACCCAGTCGGTGAGTCCATCTTTCCAAGCGAATGTGTCCGAGTTGATTCGACCGGCCGTGAAATAGGCGTCGATCTCCGAGATGGCGACAGGTCCGACTTGTTCACCGTCCACGACCACATACCACTCGGAGGCAACAGAATTGCCTACTGTGGATGACATGGTCTCGTCACCTTCTTCGTTGCCTTTGACAACGATGACATTGCTGCATTTCTTGCAACGAATTTTAAAGACCTTGCCCTGGACCTTTTCGTCGGCAATCGAATACTTGGCGCCACATGATCCGCAGACGATTTTCATCTCGGAGTACTCCTTCCGTGGTGGATGACCACCGGATATCGTTCAAGAGGGTTACCCCTCAGCTTACTGAAGAGACTTGGCTTCGGCTGTTTCCCGAACCTTGGGCATGAAACTCTTCTTGAGCTTCAGGAGCCGCGCAAACTTCGCTTTGTCGCGTGCATCAGCGCGCTGAAGATCGGGGGTCTTAAGTTGCCCGTCGATCAACATGTCGTCGAAATTGTAGAATTTCGTTTTCGTCGCGTCCTGCGCGAAGGCAGAACCCGCGGACAGCAAAAGTGCCATCACTGTGAAAGTTCCAAGTGTACGTTTCAACATCCTAACTCCTGACCAAGCGACCACGTGAAAGCGAACATCTCATTGTATGAGAGCCGCGCAATAACGTCATCGGTGTTCTTCAATTGCCGTAAAGCACGGGCATCGTACCAGAGCGCGTTTTAGAGCGTCAATCTACGCCCGCAATGATCTTAACGTGCGGGGTCGAAAAAGGACCAGATTTCACTCTTCGGTTTCCGCCGCTGGCTCTTCTGCTTGCGGTTTCTTGGGTTCCGCCTGCTTGGACTGACTCTTAAGGAAGTTGATCATCGCGTTGTACTCGGTGATCTTTTCGGCGTCCGTGGCGAACGTCAGAAGCTTCTCGTAGTAGCCGATGGCCTTGGCGTTGTCCTTGAGATGACTCTCGTAGAGTTTCGCAAGACGCTCATAACTTGACACGTGTTGCTGATCACAATTCGTCGTGTAGAACGAATAGTTATCAGCCGAACGCTGATAGTCGTTGCTTGCAAAGGCGCTTGCGGCATTTCCGAGTCGCGCGACGCAATGATTCGGTGAAATGCGAACGGCTTCGGTAAACTGAAGGTTTGCACGCTCGTAATCGAGGTATTGCAGCAGAATCGAACCGAGGTTCAAGCGCGCTTCCAGATAGTTCTGGTCGACGTCGATGGCCTTCTGGAAAGCCTTGACGGCTGCCGGAACGTTCGACTCGCGCATGTAGACCAACCCAAGATTATTATGAGCATCTGGGTCTTTGGGATCGATCTTCGAGGCCTTCGTAAACATGTACTTGGCCAACGAAAGGTTGTTCTGCTTGTCATAAACAAGCCCAAGCGTCGTCAATGCCGCGACGTTCCCGTCATCGGTTCGAAGGATATCCTGCAAGAACTCAAGAGCCTTGTCGGTTTTTCCTGCCGTGAGGGCCAGCGATGCCAGGTTATTCTTGGCGGCCAGATTCTCAGGTTCGCGCGCCACAACTTCTAGGAAGAGTGGTTCGGCCAGATCCGTCTTGCCCTGAACCGCGTACGAACGCGCCAAAGCGACGGTGTACTCAAGTACGTCGGGGTCGATTTCCTTGGCCTTCACCAGTGCGCCCTCAGCCTCTTCCGGCTGATCGAGTCGCATCAGGAGAATACCAAGGTTGTACTGAGCTTCTGCAAACTCTGGCTCAAGCTCGACGGCTTTTTGCAAAGCGGTCAGTGCCTTGGCGTTATCGGGTTTTTCTTTTGAAAACTCGGCGACGGCCAATTGAAAGTTATCGAGAGCTTCGGCTTTGATGCCCAACTCATCGGCCGTCTGCTGGGAAACGACTTTGTCTTTTTTCTCAGGAGCCGACGAACAGGCAGCGCATCCAAGTGCGACCACGAGCAGGCTTGTTTTGAAAAATGTGTTCTTCATGATGCTCATTTGGTCACCTTCGGCGTCGTTGCGGGTGCTGGAGCGGCTGCAGCTTTGGCTGCATCCTTAACAGCTTTGCGAGCTTTGACGCGTTCCTTGACCACATTGATGTCTGTCACAGGTGCGGGGAGGAAGAACTTGAGTTTTTGATGCTCAACTTCGACGCCGTCCTGACCGGTGATTGGATACGCCTCGCGCTCCAATTTGGAGATCGCCTCAGCGGACTTGGCGCTCCACTCATTATAGGCTTGGTATTGCAGGGCCAGTCGGAGAGCTGAGCGATACGCGGTGAGCGCCTTTTCCTGGAGAGGAAACGCGTTGTCATCGAGCGCACCGCGGTACTCATCTTCCTGATCCGGTGTCAGGCCTTCAGGCATCGGAAGGTTGTACAATTCATCCGAGAAATTCTTGTACATCTGACCGACACGGTAGGCACTGGCGGCAACCCAGCGAGGGCTCTCCATCTGAATGACTTCCGTGTAGATGGCCTCGGCGGCCTGCTCAAGTTCACCCTTCTTCATGAGGCTCTTCTGCAGGGCGCTCATGGGGAAGCCAAGCTTGGTCTTCGCAAACTCAGCGTAGATACGCTCAGCCTGAAGGAAACGACCTTCTGCCGCGTAGTAGCTGGTCTTTTTCTTGTCTGCGTCTTCGAGCTTCTTCCATGTTTCGACAGACTTGGTGAAGTATTCGTCTTGAACCTTTTCCCAATTCTTGTCTTTGAGCTCGCCGGCAAGCAATCCGAGTTGATCGTAGATCTCGACCTTCTCGACATCCTTGACGTCCTTGCGCTTCAGGAAGTCTTCAAAGCGTGTTCGGGCCTTCTTCCAGTCCTTCTTCTCACGCTCCAGATAAGCCAGGTGCAGTGAGACATCGTGGATGTTTTCACGCTCTGGATACGCCTTCATGTATTTTTCGTAGGCCACGAGTGCGTCGTCCCATTTCTCCATGGCTTCGAGCAAAACGCCCGAGTTGTACACCGCGTCAGGAGCTTGTGCGTGGTCCTTGTATTCGACCTCGTCGCCCTTCTCGTTGATGTACTTGGAGTTGGTTCCCATGCGGGCGAAGTACGCAGCAGCATTGGCAAAGTCGGCGCGTGATTCGTAGATGGCACCCATGACGAAAATGGCCTGAGGGGCATTCAAGTTCTTAGGATACTTCTCGACGACACGCGTGTAGGTCGCCAAGGCGTCCTTGGTCTGGTTGCCAGCCTCAAAGATGGCCGCAGCGTTGAAGAGTGCGCCTGGAGCCAGCTCGGACTCTGGGAACTCATCCGCAAGGCGAAGCAGTTCTTTGGCCGCACGGTCGAACTCTTTGTTGCCCTTGAGGTCGATGGCGCGCTGATTGATGGCGTACGCGATAGCCGACTGCAGCTTTTCTTTGGGCGTGACGTCGAAAATCTTGTTGTCGTACAAATGGCGGGCCCATTTTTCGACTTCGTCCCATTTTTTGAGTCGGTAGTTGGCCTCAAGGAGGCTGTTGCCGGCAAAGCTTGCGTAGCGGTGCTTGGGAGCATTCGTGATGATGCTCTCGTAGCGTGGAATGCATTTGTCGTACTGCCCGCGGCTCTTGTAGACCTCAGCTGCCACGAAGTCGACGGTCGGGGTGACCTCTTCTTTGGGGAACATTTCGGCGTACTGGTCGCTGGCTTCAACGAATTTCTCTTCATATTTCAGAAGCGGTGTCGTTGGAATCGGTGGGGCATCCACGGATTCTGCGCGTTGGTTCGTTGCCTGTTTTGCGCGCTTGCTCTCGTCGTACTTCGCCATCTCGACAAGAATCGAGTCAGGATGGTTGGCCTTCACGAGTTCGTTGTAGGCGGACACAATCGCGTAAGCGGAGTCCTTTGCGATGGCGACAGCGTCGTCCTTCTTGACGCCTTCTGGAATCTTGTCGGCCTTATAGAGATCGACAACCTTCTGGTACTGAACAGCCGCTTTTTCGGGCTGGTCGAGGTTCAGCAGAAGAATTTCAGCCAGGAAGAAGTTCATGTCGAACGCGGCGGACGTGCTCGGGAACTTCTTGATGTACATCACGTAGTAGTCAGCTGCCTTCTGGTAGTCCGTCTGAGCGCCCTTCTCTTGGGCGCGGCGATGGAAGAAGTTCGACAGGTACGCAAGCGAGGCATCAACAAGAAGGTTGGCGTTGTTGATCGCAGGCCCGTCGGACTTGTTCTTCGACCACCACGTACCGTTCTCGGCGAAATAAGCCACGAAGCGATTCATCTGCTTCTCGAGGCCGTCGATGTCGTTTACGTCTTTCTTCTTCGCAATGATGATGGACTCAGCCCATTGCGGAACCTTGGAGTCGTCAGGTTTGACCTGAACGAACCATTCGTAGATTTCAACGGCGTTTTCGTCTTTACCTTGAGCTTCATACAAACCGGCCATCTGGCCGAGTTTGTTGTACATGAAGTCGTCGCCCTTTTTCGCTTTGAGGTAATCGCGGGCTTCTTTCCAGCCGCCGTCGATTTCAGCAAAAACGATCACAAGGTCGTTGATCGCCTGGTTCTGGAAACCAACGCGTTTCTCGGAACTTTCGACCACAGCCTTGAAGGTGTTGACGCTTTCTCGGTACTCGCTGAGGTTGAACAAAACCCAACCAAGTTTGTACATGGCGTAGTCGTTCAGGCGAGGATCTTTGTACTTCAGAACCGAGCCGTAGGAGTCTTGTGCAGCTCCGAGCATTTCCTTCTCGAAGAAGAACTCGCCGAGCGCAAGATGAGCGTCAGGCAGGTACTTCGAGTTTGGATAGTTCTGGACGAGACGCTGCAGGTACGACACCGCTTCTGCGCCCTTTTTGGCGTCGATCAGACCGCGACCGAGGCGATAGATCACCTCGTCGAGTCGTTCGTAAGCTGGGTACTGCTGCAAGATCTCTTTGTAAATGACCTGAGCCTCGACGTAATCCGGCGCAGGTTCTGAACAGCTCTTGTCGTCGACCGTGCCTTTGCTCGCGGCGTCCAGGCACTGGTTGTACTTGGCGCGTTCACGCAAGTATTCCCAGTTACGAAGTTCCCAAAGCAACTCGGCTTTTTGGAACATCATTTCGGGCTTTTGTTCGCTGTACGGATCACGTTCGATGATGCTCGTAAGCTTCTTAATCATCGCGCGATTCTTCGACTCAAGCTTACGCTTCAGCGTGTCGATCTGCTCAGGAGTAAGTTCGTTTTCTTGATCTTCGAAGGCCTTCTGGTCAATCGCTGGACCCACGGCTGCATCGGCAGCGTCGGCGTCGCGTTTGTCCTTATTGAGGCGCTTGGACCGCTCGGCCGCACGCTTAAGGGCTTCTTCTTCGGCCTTTTTGTCGACCGACTTTTTGACCTTAATCTTGGATACGTCCTGCGCGTAGGCAGTCGACCATGAAGTGCCGGCGAGGCTGACGCCCGCGACAAGAATGGCGAGTTTCGCTGTTCTTCTCATTGTTCAATACACTCCGTGCGGAGGCTGCTCCTGTAATTGGGCACCTCGTCGATCCAGTATTCACCATCGAAGTCCCATGCTTGCCAGTCGTCGGCAACAATCAGGAACGTCGTTCCCGTGTCAGCCTTGGCGACCACCGGGGCCTTGTTCAGGAGTTGCGCTTCGAGCTGACGTTTATCCTCGGATTCAATATCGAAGGAGATCTGGGTGGCCTTGAGGTCCCAGTCGGTCAGCTCTTTGTCGAGTTCGGACAGCTTCTGTTGAACCAGAATGCCGCCTTCTTCGATCTTGGTGTTGAGTTGTTCGTCCACGCGATCGAGCACGCTCTGTCCGAACTCACCCAGGCTCGAAACGTTGGCCTGAAGGGCTGCCTTTTCGTTCTGGAGATTCTGCACCACCGTGTAGGTGTTGTAGAATTCGGTGTCATCGAGCACGGCCTCAGCAAACATGCGAGGAAGCGGGCTGTCGGCCTTGAGTGATTTGATGCCCATCATGACTTCCCAATAAGCCTTAGGCTCAGTGGTGGTCGTGAGGTACTCGCTCAGGCGTGGTTGTTTGTCCAAGAAGCGTTTCTGGAACTCAGCCAGCGCGATCTTGGCTTCGCCGAACTTACACAAGTTGACGTAAACCGTGGCCTCAAGGATGTAGAGGTCAGGGTAATACCATTGTGAATAATAAGGGCTGTGCAAGGTGTGGAAGATTCCCAGAGCACGCTTGTAATCGTTCTTCAGGAAATAGGTCCACGAAGTCTCGAAAGTCGCCTCAGCGTTACGCGACGAAGCGTTCGGGATCTTTTGGTAATAAAAGAGGGCGACGTCGTAGAGGCCCACTTCGTACCAAGTTCGCGCGAGCGCGAGGTACCCGAGTTGAAGGATTTCCTGGTTACCGCCGGGCTCTGATTCACCCGCGATAATGGCGTTCTGGAAGTTGTAGAGCGCACCGGCCGTATCGTTGACCGACGGGTCAAGACGGGCGATGCCCATGACGTACAAAGCTTCCGGGTAATCAGGAGAGCCTTTGGGGACTTTCGTCAGGAATTCGATGGCAAGGTCTGACCGATTATAGTCAAAGAAGAACTTGCCCATGTAGTAATTGAAATTCGCCTGAAATGCGGCCGACGTGTCGCCGATATAGAGCTGTGTGAGCTCCTCAAGGATGGGCGGTCGGTAGCCGATCTTACGGGTCAGGTCTTCGAGCATCTCGAATGCTGCACCGAAGTGTTTCTTGTCGGCGCCCGCAAGCAGGACTTCGAGCAGAGGAGTCGAAGCTCCCGAGAGAATTCCTTGCTGATAGAGCGCACGAGCGAGGCCGAATTTTGCCTCGTACCAGTTCTCGCTCCCTTCCTCAGGTCCCAATGAGAGGAACTCAAGGTAGATGCGCGCGCCATCCATGTTGTCGTTCGAGTCGAGCAGGTCTTCTGCTTCTACGAGTCGACGACCCAATTGCTCAATCTTCGAGTCGCGTTGCGCAGCGGCAGCCTTCTCTTTGTTGAGTTCTTCGGCCTTACGGACGATCTCAGCGTCACGTTCTTTCGCGATTCGCTCGCGTTCGGCTTTCTCTTCTTCGGTCTCGCCGTCAGCTGGAGCGGGTGCTGGTGCAACGCCGTCACCCAATGCCGGTGCCACATCCTTAGGAGTGGTTTTCGGCACTTTCGTGGTGTTGACCGTATCCGAAACACGACCGGACTTCTTGAGGTGCTCGATGACCTTGTCGGAGACCCCTTGAAGTCGCAGCTCACCGAGGTCTTCGGGGGTGAGCTGAAGCTCATCGCCGGCTCCATCGATCGCTCCAACCAACGCTTTGTCATCCAAGCCAAGCTTGGACATCTGAATGATCTGGTTCTTATCCAGTGCCATGGCACCTGGAGAAGCGATCAAAAGCGAAGCTGCAAGTACAGCACCTGCAATCTTTGCAAGGCGTCGGTGAGAACGGGACGTATATAGTTTCGTCGAAATCATGCGTTCTTTTTCCTGCGCGGCCGTGTGTACACGGCCAACATCTTGAAATGGGACCCTAGGCGAGCTTTATTCCTCAGAACATGTAGGACACACCGAGCAAAAACTCGGTGGGTACGGCTACCTGCTTAAGAAAATCACCCTCGTTAGAGGACGATTCTGCACCTTGATACACATAAAAGCGTCCGTCTGCTCGGACTGACCAGTGGCTGTTGAAGAGGAAGTGAACTCCCGTTCCAAGAACCAACTCTGGGGCAATTTCGGTCGTTGCTACAGACCGATCGAGTGAAGGGCGTTCCACTGAAACGACCCCGGCACCCACAGCAAGATTGAAGTCAAAATGACCCAACTTATTGTTGAGGAATGACAACTTCCCGTAGAGAGGATTCCAAACAAAGGTCGCATCGGCGCGCCAGAGGAATCGGTCGTCCAGGTCGGTTGCGGGATCAAATCCGCCCGGCCCCTGGTCGCTCGCGAGGAACGTGTACATGTCGGTTTTGTTGGCAAGGACATCAGGGGCATCCATGAAGGATCCGCCTACTTCCACGCCGAGCTGGTCGGTGAAGAAATAGCTGACGCGCCCGCCGACCGGAATGTACCAGTAGAAAGGTTCGCTGGAGAGCATACCCACAAAAAGACCCACGCCGAATCGGCCGGATTTTCCGTAAAGTTTGTCTTCGAGCACAGGCAGGTCGCGATCGACCGACCAGTAATTGTCGAGTTCATCCTGCAGAGGACCGTCAGCAGCGTGGGCCGTCGAAGAGACAGAAACCGCAAGTACCGAGGCGCAGAATGCAAGAAAGCATGTGTTAGTCGTATTCATTGCCATCCTCAGAAAAACCATCCAAATCCAGCCGAGACTTCAGACGGTGTAGCAACACCACCCGGCGGATCGACTTTCGCAAACACAAACTGACGGAAATCGAGCCGCAACGCTGCGTGCTCGCCGAGGTAATAAGCCATACCGGCACCAAGGGCGCCCTCTGGTTTGAATTCTTTCTCGGGTTCAGCGTTGAAGTCCGGCTGCGTCTCGGTGATCACAAGCCCGACGCCTGCAAAGAGATACACATCGAAGTAGTTGAGCGCGGACTGATAGAAAGCAGTCTTGCCGTAGAACGGGCTCCACACGACACCAAAGTTGGTGTGTGAGAGTTGGGTATCACCCACAAGAACCTGCTGACCGCCGAGACCTGGCGTCGCTTCTTTGATTTGATCTTCAAGACCGGTCGGCACCTTGAGCGCGTAAGATGTAGCCAGTTCAAGTCCGATATTCTCGAGGACGAAATAGTTCAATCGCACGCCAAACGGGATGTACTTCTCGAAGGCGTTGTTTGGAATGAGTCCGCCATAAACGGTGGCGGCAAAGCGCCCCTGTTTCTGGAAGACGCGCTTCTGAACGGTGTAGACTGCGCGCTTCTCGGCCCAATAGAGGGGATCATCCGCAGAAACCTTTTCGGAAGGTGCTTCAACGGCGACCTCGTCCTCGACGATTTCTTCGGGTGCGATGGCCGTTTCGGTCTCTTCGACCACAGTCTCTTCGACCACAGGCTCGGTTTCCTCAGCGGCGACTTCCACGGCCGCCTCGGCGGCCACAGGTGCGTCTTTCGCTGGCGTGATAGCGGTCTGCGCGAGTGCGTCGGTGGCCAAAAGGGCTCCCGCCACACAAATGGCAATCCGTAGTTTATTCGACATGTGAAAATCCATTTCGACGGGGAGGACCCGTGTCATCACTTAGAGAAGATAACGGTGCGAGTATCTTGATCTTCATCCTGAGGCCCCGCGAGCGGATCACCAGACTGAGAGAACGAGAAGGTCTTGCTTCTGCCACCAAGAGTGACGGTGAAGTCCGACTGAACTTTGTAGGGTTCGTTGCCGGCGACCTGACCGTTTTCGATGGCATCGACGAGGGTCTCGACTTTCCAAAGGCCATCCATGGTGAATGGGAGCCACTGCATTCGATTTCGCAGGCCATACGACGAAGGCACGTAGATGTAGGCGCCCTCGGTCTCGCACGCGAGACGTTGGTAATCCTGAATCGGTCCGATGCGTCCGTTATCGTCGCGAGCTGGCAAGCAGTACGTGCCCACAGCAGGGCTTTCTACGGCACCACCGGGTGTTGACGAATAGTTGATCGGCTGACGACATTCTTCGTAGTTTCGACAATCAGCATCGCTGGCGCAGTTGTCCTGATCCTCGATGTATCGAGGATCGTCACGGAAGAGCGGAACACCGCTGATGTCCGTGGTTGCGACTGCTGGGTCGAGTTGCACGATAAACACGCGGACGCTGGCAGCCTTTGCTGCAGTGATCACGCGCTCAAGGTCGTATGCGCCCAAACGAAGGTCATCGGGGCCGTCCACAAACACCACAAGGGTTTTGTCGTTGGCTGCGATTTCGGCTGCGTTGAGGTCGTTCTCAAGGACTTCAGCCATCGCCTGATAGACGTTTGCTCGGTCCTGAACCGGATCGGTCAGGGTCGTGATCGAGTTTTCAGCTGTGAGGGGCTGCTCGGTCCAGACTTGTTCGTTTGGTGTGACGCGCGCCACGAGCGATTGAACGCCGGCGGTTGAAGTTCCGCTGAACTGCCACGCCCCGAAGTTCGTCTTGCGATCTTCATTGGCGGCAAGTTTAGCAATCGTGCTCCATTTCTGCGCTGTCGCACCCAACGCAACCTTACGGTTGCCGGTACGGTCGGTGGCGCGAGAAGTCTTAAGGTTCACGTCCGTGGTTGCGTCTGGGTCGGCAAAGCCGTCTCCATCGTAATCCGGATATTTGCTTCCGATATCGCTGGGCAACCAACCGTCGAGTGAGCCCGAGTTTTCGATCAGAACCGCGAAGGTCTGAGCCGAGGTCACGTCGGATTCAAACTGAACCGCGCCGTCGATGTCCACGGATGCGTCACGCAGGCATCTATTCCTAGAGGCCGGGTAGCTCGCATCTGCTGCAGCGCACGTGAATTCTTCGAAAACACAGGAGTCAGCTGAGCACTGGATATCGGGCAACTCAAAGAGTTTACCATTTCCCAGTTCCAAGTTGTCGCGTGTGACGTCGATGTTCTCGCCAGCAAGCACTTCATTCGGGCGAATCGGCGAATTATCATCGGCGATCATGACGAATCGAAGCATCGCTGCGCCGTTGGATCCATCACAGGATCCGGCCAAGGGCGTCACGCCCAACGCTTCAAT
>JBFFMO010000041.1:0-12710 GCA_041554035.1 Allomicrovenator sp.
CCCACGATCATGCTCACCGGCCCCATCCCAGCGACTCAGAAAGTCCTCAAGAAGGCCGGCCTGACGATGGACGATATCGGGCTTTTTGAGGTCAACGAAGCGTTCGCACCGGTCGTCTTGTCATGGGCGCAGGATATGGCGCCAGGCCATCACGAAAAATTGCTGGAGCGAACCAACGTCAATGGCGGCGCAATGGCGCTCGGCCATCCGCTTGGGTGTTCGGGCGCACGTCTTTTGACAACGCTCTTGCACGAGATGGAACGCCGTGACGTCCAGTACGGACTCGCAACACTTTGTATTGGATTTGGTATGGCGGTTGCGACCGTCATCGAGCGCTAAGGAAAAATCATGAAATTGAAAAATAAAGTAGCTCTCGTGACTGGTGCTGGCGGCGGCTTAGGCCGTGCGTACGCGCTTTTGTTTGCCAAAGAAGGTGCCAAGGTGGTCGTCAACGATCTTGGCGGCACACGCGACGGTGGAGGCGCTGGGAGCGCGATGGCCGACAAAGTCGTGGCCGAAATCAAAGAAGCGGGCGGCGAAGCTGTCGCGAATTACGGTTCGGTCTCGAACGCGGCCGATGCGCAGGCGATGGTGGACCAAGCCGTAAGCACCTTTGGCAAAATCGATATCGTCGTCAATAACGCTGGTATTTTGCGGGATAAAACTCTCGTCAAAATGACCGACGAGATGTGGGACCTCGTGATCGACGTGCATCTGAAGGGCACCTATCTGGTGACCAAGGCAGCTGTTCTTGCCATGAGCGAAAACGGCGGCCGAATCATCAATACGTCGTCGTTGGCCGGACTTCTGGGCAATTATGGCCAGGCCAATTATGGCGCAGCCAAAGCTGGCATCGCCGGTTTGACCCGCGTGGTCGCCAAAGAGACTCAGAAGATGGGCATCACGGTCAACGCCATTGCACCTGTGGCCAAGACTCGCATGACTCAGGAAATCAACATGGTTCCCGAGTCATTTGAGCCCGAGGACATCGCTCCTTTGGTCGGCTGGCTTGCCACCGACGAAGCCTCGCACGTGACCGGGCGTGTCTTTGGTGCGCACGGTTCGCATTATTTTGAGTACGTCGTCGAACAAACCCCAGGTTTGGATTTGGGCAACGAACGATGGACGATTGAGTCGGTCGGCCGCAGGTTTGAAGCCATCACAGCGATGCCCAAAGGCACACCTGTTTTGGACGAAGCCAGTGGCGGACTCGTTGACGATGCGCATAAATTATTCGCGGCGATTCCAGCGACGTATCGCGCCGATAAAGCCGGGTCTTGGTCTGCAAAAATGAAGTTTGACCTTGGCGGGTTGGCCACGTTTTCGCTGATTGTCGGCGCGGGCGTGACGGAATTTCTGAACGGTGCCGTCGACGGACCGACCGCGACTGTGACCTTTGATGGACCGCAGACGATCCTTGATATGGCACGTGGTGTCCTTGCCCCTGAGCAAGCGTTCATGGGCGGAAAGGTCAAGACCGACAACATGGGCGCGCTCATGAAATTCGGTCAGTATTTTGATCTTGCCGCGGCAGCAGAGGTGCTGGGCGAGGTCGCTCCCGTCGCTGCCAGCGGAAAGAAAGGGCTGAACAAAGAACTTGTGGGCCAGGTGTATCGCGGCTCAGCGGCATTTGTTCTGAAAGAAGATATTCAGGCCTTTGCCAGGGCAACGGACGAGACCTACGCACCTTATCTTGAGGGCACACAGGCTCCGCCCGTGTTTCCTGTTCGACCGCTTTTGGCGATGCTGCACGCCTCGATCGCCGACCCGGAATTGAACGCCGACATGTTGCGTCTGGTTCATGGCGAGCAAGACATGCGTTTCCACCGTCACCTAAAACCCTGGGACCTGGCCGCTCCGCGCGCTGAGATTCAATCGATCGAAACCAAAGCTTCGGGCGAATTATTAAATATTCGCCAGTATTTGATGGTCGATGGCGAAATGACGACGGAAGTCATCAGCGGCTTATTTATTCGCGGCGAGAGCAAAGGAGGCGGAGATAAAAAACCCGCTGCCGAGGCTCCTAAACACGAATATATTTATTCGGAAAAACAGAAGGTCGCAGCAGACCACCCTCTGCGATACGCGGACGCGTCGTTGGATCGAAATCCGATTCATATCGACGCCGATGTCGCCAAAGCAGCAGGTCATCCCTCGGTGATTCTGCATGGTCTTTGCACGATGGCTTTTGCCTCGCGTGCAGTCGTAAACGGCGTTTGCGATGGCAAACCAGAGCGATTGAAACGGTTGAAAGTTCGGTTCTCGAAACCGGTCCTTCCGGGCTGGGAGCTTGAGACTCGAATCTGGAAAGAATCATCCGCGGATGGCGTGACGACTTATGGATTTGATGTTGTGAATCAAGACGGAGTGCCAGTCATCACGAACGCGATTGCTGAAGTCGCCTAGTCGCAAATCGCAGCAGGCCATAGGGCCTGCGCACCCATCACAGCCAACTCACCGCTCACTGCCCCTCGGGCCGCAAGGCCTTGGCCATGTAGTCGAGCATCCGAATATGGAACTCCTCTTCATGGTCGTCGGTGATGGCGAGCCATCGCAGGTTCAGCGACGTAAACGCGCTGGATACCAGCATGGCGCGCCAGACGAGGTCGTTGGTCTCGAGCGCCAACTTGTTGGTCGGATGTGTAAAATCAACCAGAACAACGTTGCCGTTGGCCTGTGAGGGCAACCCGGTGCCCAGCTCTCTGAGTTCGATCCCACGCACCGCCACATTCGCAGATATGCTGCTGTCACCTCGGATTTCTTCGAGCAACCGAAAACACTCATCTTCAGCGCCTGTGGTTTTTCGGGTCGGAACCACGACTTGCTCGGGAACCCACGCCGTGGTGGACCCCACAAGCTTTGCAGCTGCCTTCGCATGTTCCGAAGACCAGCCGACAAGACTCGTTCCCGCGTCACGTACTGCATCGATCGAATCGTCGTGTAGGTCGCTGGCGCGCAACCAAGCCAGCAAACACTTGCCGCATTCGGCTTTGATGAGGTCATCAGCAAGGTGAGCGCCGTATGTGATTTCATTGTAGAAGTCGTTGAGTTCGATGTCGCTGATGTCGACCACCGCCTCGAACTCTCCGAATGGCAGCACCAGCGTATGCGTGGCAACGTGTCGTCTCTGATGCAGAACGGTGATCTTGACCAGATTTCTTTCGAACCCGATTAGGTCAACGACCCCTGAAGTTGTTCTATTGGCGAAATTTCCGCCAGCGAGCGCAAATGAACCGTCTGGCTTGGCCTGCCTGCTGATTTGTCGGCTTAACTGAATGGGTACAATTGCAGACACTTCAAATTGTGCTCTTGCGACCCTCTTTTGTTTACGAAGCAAAGGACTCTCCGAAACGTCTTTCGAATTCGGAAGAGCTTCCGCAGGGAAGAATTTGGGGATAATGAGGACGGGTAGTCCTTCGCAAACTAACGCAGCATCCACCCGTTCCCCTTGTCGCACAAATTGACACTGCGACCATTCACCCGCAGCTTTCATGGAATGTTTTACTCCAAAAAGATCGTGCAAAACCGGCATTCCTTGCGCGCCTAAATCACCGGCCAAAAGCAGTTGCACGTAAATGGCCGTGGCCAACCGGTCGAGTTCCGGGGTGGAGTTCTCTTGAATATATTTCAAAGCAAGTTGGGCGCACAACTCTGTGATTTCTGACTCCACCTTGGACCGCGCGTCATCATGGAGCAGACTTCGAAAATCGGACGAAATCGTGAGTCGCTGGTCGTGACAAACTACAACGAAGGCCCCTGCTTTGGACTCAAATTCGGCTTCCTCGACCACTCGACCTTCGTAAAAAAAACGAACTTCAATCTTGTTTGACAATGCCTGGCATAATCCCGCTAAATAATGGCCTGTGGATCTTTCTGTATCGGTGGTTATCGCAAACTGTTTGGGCTTCGGCAGCACAAAGGCCGTCTTTCGTTTGTTTTCAAACGCGATTTTCCCAGTGATTTCCCGGTGCCTGGAGGCCGCGTGGACGGGTTTTATTCCGGTTATTAAACGCAGGAGCTCCTCGGTGTTTTCATCGCCCACAACAACCACGTAATCTGGGTCGAGGTTCCAGTACTTGGCCTCGATTAGCAATCCGACCTCACGGGCATTGCACACCGCTAAGTGTTTTCCGGAGGTTAATAGTTGCCTTGCTGAGAGCAAAGGCTTTGCTTTGTCCAAAAAAGCGCCTGCAGACAGCAGGTTGAACAGCTTTGTTGACTGAAAAACGAGATCAGCTTCGCGGGGTAACGTTGAAAATATCGCCAAATCAATCAAATCCGAAGGGTTAATTTCAACCGAATCAGATGCGCGTTGCCCAAAATGAATCAGGAAATCTACGAGCCTGTCTTCCGCGTAATGCGCCGTCAGGCCGTGTAACTCTCGGTAGGAATCCGAGGTAAAAACCGCACTGTTGGATCTGCTGGCGGCCAAAGCACCCAGGAAATCTAGGTACAGTGCTGCAAATGCTTTCGCCCGTTCGCCCGCGATATCGTCGTCTGCGATTCCAGTAAAATGTTCGTTCGGATTCACGTTTTGAACCAGAACTCGAACACCAGAAACACCGCTCACTTGGAGCAGAATGTTCCCTTTGTGTGTGAAGACAATTTCACTCGTTTTGGACGAAGTCACGTGCCCGATTTGAACCGATTCGTTTCCATCTTCGCAAGACACATACGTGTCGGGATCCACCCTGGCCTTGAGCGGACGTATGACCGGGTTTTGGCGCCAGCCGGCCTCGGCGGCGATTCTTCGTTGTGATGTGTGAACTTGCCCGCTGATGTCCAAGGAAGTCGCTTCCAGATAGTCTTCGATAATCGGTCGCGCCACGGAATTGTGCACAGTCAGGTAATTCGTTTCTTCGCCGGTGAGCAAAACCGCACGGTCTCCAAATTCAACGGAAAGTGGGGTGGCTGAGCGGTTCAAATGATTTCCATTTGGCATCGCGTCGTTCAAGCTCACCAGCATTCTACCCGACGAATCCATGCTGACGCCCGCAGGCGGTGTCCCAGCACACAACCACATTCGATGGGCGCATAGCTTGCTCGCTAAGCTGATATCCAACGGGGTGGGGGCTGCCTTAGAAATATTTCGGTCATGGGCAAAATCTGTGAGCAGCGCCACAAAGAGTCTTGTCTTGATCGAGTCAAAGCTTGGAGACAACAAGTTCAACGCTAATTGCGATTCGAAGGCTTGTTTTGTGTGTTGAATCAGCTCCCGAATCACAAGATGATAGGCCTCATCCTTAATGATTTTGGTGCCTGACAGGTCGTAGTTCACGCGGTCGGTGCGCACGACAATATCCGCCGGGATAAGGCTGTCCTGCTCGATCGTTTCGGTCATCACGCCGTCGCGGACAAATGTGATTCGAAGTAGACCGGTGGTGAGGTTCAGCGCCCCATCAAGGCTGTTTGTGTTAAAATCAACTCGTTGATTACTTAGGATTCTAAAATCTCCCGAAGAGATTTGTAGGTCTGGTGAAGGGACACCAACCGCCAGCAATTCGACCGGGACTTTCGAAAACTTGGCGAGGTTCTTCAGAGAAACGAACTCGGGCAAGGTGGTTCCTTCGACCAGCAGACGCGACAGTTTTAGCGGAATCCGAACATAGACCTGGATCTCGTTTTCGGCGGAATCTTCCGGGTAAAGCTGGGTGGTTATTCTCTCGAGAAGGTTGCGGTTATGATCCAGGCCAAGGTCCGCCCCGAAGCGTCCAGAGCGCAGCAGGATTCTTTTGGGAGCCAGTGCCTCGGCCGAGATCAAGCCCAGCGCGATACGGCTGGTGACCGGATTATTCTGTTTTTGAAATGGGGCTTGCCACAGGGTCTTGATGTCTACTTCGGTCAGTTCGATGCCATGCAAAACGATCATGACTTCGTCCGTATCCATCCGAACCGACACGCGTGACGCCCCACCCAAATTGGCCGCCGCGACCATCTCTATGAGCCATCGATGAGGGTCAGGGAGCCTGAAATCTCGTAGCTTTTCCCGCGCCTTTCGTGAGTCAAGCGTCAGTTCCCCTTTGTGAACGGCGTCTCCCGTTCGCCATTTTTCGATCGTCATTCGCCCGGCCTCAATGCCTTCGCCATGTAGTCGAGCATTCGAATATGGAACTCTTCTTCGTGGTCGTCGGTGATGGCGAGCCATCGCAGGTTCAGCGACGTGAAGGCGCTGGAGACCAACATGGCTCTCCAGATTGGATCGTCGGTCTGGAGGGCGAGCCGATTTGTCGGATGCGTCGGGTCGACGTGAATCACGTTATCGTCGGCTTGTGACGGCAATCCGGTCCCCAACTCCTTAAGTTCCAAGCCACGCACGGCAACATTTGCAAAAATGTCGGAGCTCCCGCGGATTTCTTCTAGAAAACGAAAACAGGCGTGTTCCGGGCCAAGAGTCTTGGGTGTCGGAACGCTGACCTCCACGGGCGCCTTGGTGGTGGCGTGAACCGTCAGGTTGGCCGCGGCTCGCACGTGGTCGGATGACCAGGAATTCAAAGACATTCCCGCACCGCGCACAGCACGAATGGAATCGGGATGGCAATTATCGGCTTTCAACCAGGTCAGAAGACACTCCCCACAATTTTGCCTGATCAGGTCGTCTGCCAGTTTCTCGCCACTCTTGATCTCGGTCCAGAGCTCGTCCAAAACGATGCCCTCGATGTTGACCACGCCTTCAAATTCGCCAAAGGGCACGTTCAAGGTGCGGGTTCCGACATGCCGTCCCTTATGCAAGAGCGTGATGCGCGCCCAGCTTCTTTTTAGGCCGACCAAACCCACGACCCCTTGAATGTCTTTATTGGTAAACCGAAGTGAAGCTAAACCCTGCTCGCCGCCGGGGACTGCGTTGCCAGCAATCGTTCTTTTTAGCTCGATCGGCTCGACCTTGGAGGCAAAAAACCGATTCGCTGCAACGATCCGTTGTTGGCGAATCTCAGGGGTGTCCGAAACATTTTTGGAATTCGGAAGGGCGGTTTCTGGGAAATTTTCGGGTATGACGAGAATAGGGTCTCCCGCATCAACCGCGCTTTGGGACGGGGGGAAACCATGTCGCACAAAATAGATTTGTGGCCACAGCCGCGCAGAGGCCAGGGAATGTCGGTTTCCCTGAACACCCGGAAAAACTTCGAGTTCCTGAGCCGCTTTGTCTCCCGAGAATAATAATTGTGCAAAAAGAGGTGCCGCCAATTTGCCCAAAACAGGGGTCGAGTTTTCCGAGACGTATTTCAATGCCAATTCCACACATAAACGCTTAATTTCAGCCTCCACGGCGGCACGCGCTTCGTTCTGGATGGCTCCGCTATATCCTGACGAAATCGTGAGGCGGGAGTCGTAACAAATCACCTCAAAGGCGCCTCCCGGCGAATCAAGCCGAGCGTTCTCGATCACCCGTCCGTCGTGCAGAAACTGCACATCGATTTGTTTTACCGGACTGCTCGACAAACCAATCGTGTAGCGGCCGTATTCGTTTTCTATGTCTGATTGAGCGGCATATTTGCCCTCTTGGGGCAGAGTAAATGACGTCCTCGGTTTTGCGTGGAACTCCATTTTCCCGATGATCTCGCGATGGCGGGTCGCCGCCTGAATAGGCGTGATATCGGTGATATTCCGCAGGAGCGACGCGGTCACTTTATTGCCCACGATAACCGTCAGGTCGGGCGCCAGCTTCCAGAAGTCCGCAGCAATAAGGCGAGTGGCTTCTGCGGCGTCACAGAACGCAAGTTGCAGACCTGAATCCATCAACTTGCGAGCCGAAACCAGAGGCTCGGCATTCTGCAAATAACCCATATCGTTCGAGAATAAATTCAGTAATTTCTTGGAGCGAGAAACCAAATCGGCTTCGCGCGCCAGGGTCGAGAATATCGGAATATCGACACAATCTGCGGCAGAGAGCGCGACCGAGTCCGCAGCCTTTTCGCCAAAGAGCCTCAGCGTGTCGGCAAGGCGACTCGACACATAAAACGTCGCAAGCCGATGCTACTCGTCGTAGGGTTCCGGCTTCAAAATAGCGCTGCTGTCTTGATAGGTGGTCATCTGTTGCAGAAAGGTCCGGTAGGTCTTCGCGAACTCCCGCGCGAGGGTTGCAGCTTCTTCGTCGTCCTGAATGCTGTCAAAATGCTCGGTTGGATTTACATTTTGGATCAAGATCCGCAGATGCGAAATTCCGGACGCTCGCACCAACGCGTTGCCTTGGTGGGTGAATACGATCTCACTCGCACCCCGGTCGCCCACATAACCGATCTGAATCGAACGGTTTTTTGACGCCACGTAGGTGTTTTCTGCGACCAGGTCTTTCAGGGGCGTCTTGATGGGGCTGTTGCGCCATTTTTGAACCGCCACCACACGTCGTTGCGACGCGTGGATGGAGTCGGAAATATCCTCGGAAGTCGCCTCCAGATATCTTTCGACAAGCGGCCGAGCAACGGTCTCGAATTCGGTCAAATAGTCCGAATCACGCCCCGTCAACAACACGGCTCGATCCCCGAAAGGTGTCTGAAAAGACGTCGGTGAGCGATGCAATATATTCCCGGAGGGCATCGCTTCGTTCAGGCTGACGATCCAGCCGTCGGCGGCCAGTCGGCGCCTTGCCGAAGGCGGCGCCGATCCCGCACAGGCCCACATTCTATGACCCCGAAGCAGCTGGGCCAGCCGAAGGTCGCTTTCCGGAGTCTCTTCGTAAAAGGTCCGGTGATGCACAAATTCGGTAAGCAAAGTCACAAAAAGACGAGTCTTGATGCGGTCAAAACTTGCCGATAACGAATTGTTCTCGAGTCGACTTTCGAAAGCGCGCCGCGTGAACCGAATCAAATCGGCAATCACCTTATCGTAGTCTTCGTCGCGGATGATTTTAGTGCCTGAAAGGTCATAATTCAGTCGTTCGGTATGGACGACAATTTCTGCAGGAATCACCGCCTCCATTTCGACGCTTTCGGTCACGACACCGTCACGAATGAACGTGATTTTTAGCAGGTCATTGCTCAGACTCAGCGCCCCATCCAAGCCGCGATCGTCAAAAAGACTGCCATTTGCCCCCAGACTTACAAACCCCGGTTCGGTGATCTCCTTGCCCTGAATCGAAATTGGCGTTTTCGAGTATTTGGCCAGAGAGATCAGGTAATCAAATTCGGGCAGACTGTGTTTGTCGGCAAAGAGACGGGACACGGTCAATGGAATCCGAACGTAAATCTGAATTATATTTTCCGCCGAGTCTTCCGGGTAGAGTTGCGTGACAATTTTTTCGAGCAGACTTCGGTTCGCCGTGGGCCCCAGATTCGCCTCAACATTGCCGGAGCGAAGCAAAATGCGGGTCGGCTCCAACGATTCGGCCGAAATTAATCCCAACGCAATATGCCTCGCAATGGGGTTGCTCGTTTTTTGAAAGGGGGCCTGCCACAAGGTCTCGATGTCTTCTGAACTAAATTCAATGCCATGAAGGGCGATCATGATTTCGTCGGAATCAAGACGGATCGTGATCTTTGATGCGCCACCGATATTGCCCGCGGCCACGATTTCACGGACCCATCTGTGGGGGTCGGTCAGTCGAAAGTCCCTGAGCTTCTTTCGGGCCTGTTGGGGGTCCAACGTGAGTTCGCCCCTTTGAACAGTCTCGCCGGTTTTCCAGTTTTCGATGGTCATTGGCCTATCCTCGCCACACGACGGGTCGTGACTTTTTTCATCCAGATATCGTCGGTTTCCGTCGGTATTCCGGTTCGGGCGAGCAAGAGTTTTGACAGAACGTAGGCCGCGAATTCAGGCTCAGATTGAGAGATTTCTAGAGCGTTATAAACCGCCGTATGAGCGCAATTCAGCGCCAGAAATTCAAATTGGAAGAATTTCTTTTCACGCGACTTTTTCCACTCCAAAATATGAATATCTCTTTCGTTTTTCGGGTTCCAGATGGCTGCTTCGGAACCCACCAGAGACCCTTGATAGGCCAACGAGATGAATTTTATCTCAACGACTTTCGGGTGCAAATCCATGAGCTCCCGCATCAGGCGACCCGTAGGAGGAAGCTCACCGAATTCGATCGCTCGGATCCACGCTTCTTCGGGGCGTACCAATTCAAATCCAAAAACTTTCCCGGCAACCGCATGAACTTCTGGATTTCCGATGACAAGGATTGCGTCCAGGTCTTTTGCGACATGGGAATCGGAGTGCAGGTAAGCTTTTCTGTCCTTGAGATTGGTGCGCAGCTTATTTGCGGAGACCCAGGTGCCGGTTGAAGTTGGAAAGATCGGCGTGTTCAGGAGCGTTTTTCCCAGATTGGGATAGGTACGTTTGATCGCAGGCAGCATCATCATCAGTTCTTCCCAGCGAGCAGAAGGGGCGTCCTGCGACGCTTCCTGGATTTCGGCAATGAATTGCTGGGGAAGTAAAACCTCATGAACGTGGTCAAGCATGGTGACCACGCGGTTCCAGTGCTCGGTTTCACGAATCCGGTCGCGGGTGAGCGTGTGTTCCAGATATCTGGAATCGATTCGAAACGTCATGTGGGCCCAGCGGGAGTTTGAAGCCTCGAGCAACGTCAGTCCTCGATTATAATATCCAATCTTGGCTTCTCGGGGGGTCACGAAACCAGCCACAATTTTGGTTTCTTCCTCCTCAGTCGAGACGCAGACCGGGGCTTCGACCGCAAAGGTCTCCCGGATATCATCTCCGTCGATAAGGATGGGGACTCTGGCAAATCGGCACCAGTACTTGATGACGGCCAAGGCGCGTGTTTCCAAGTCACGGAACTCGGACTCGTACATTTTTTTCACAACGGTGACACAGGTGCCCTCGCGCGGCTCATCGAGCTCCATGACCTCCCACGTGCGGTCGGCGCTGAATAAGGCTCTCCACTGTTCGCCTGAACGTGCAGTGTCGACGACCACAAAGTCGGGCTTGATGGCAAAAACCGAAGCGAATCCGATTCCAAAACGCCCAATCTTGGTGAAATCATCTTCTTTCCCGGAGGCAAAAAGTCGGGTCAGCTTGTTTTGGATGATGTCCAATGACATGCCTTCTCCAAAATCATCGACCCGCATCACGGCCGTGCCGTTTTCGTAAGAAAACGAGATCACGATCTCCTGTGTGCCCGAATCGATGGCGTTTTGAACGAGTTCGCGGAAGAACGCCAGAGGGTCGGCGAACTGGTTCACGACTTCATTGATGATTGATTCCAGGGGGTCCATTGCTCACTCGTCGTACGATGTTTGTGATCTGCGCTTGCAGCAAAGTTCGGGTTTCTTCAGAGTAGGGTGCAATTGAATGATGCTGGGAGGCAAACATGAAACGATTAGGTTTGGGTGGAATTCTGGTGCTTCTGTCCGCCGCTTGCGGTGATGACTCGACGCCAAGCAATATACAGAACACGAATAATGCCACAGCGAGTGGAACGAATAACGCGACGAATAATCAGACTAATTCCGCGACAAATAACGCAACGAACGCCACAAATAACGCGACGAATAGCGGGACGAATAACACGACGAATAATGCCACGAATAACGCCACGAACAACCAAACCGTGTGCGAGCCTCTGGATGCGTGTCCGGCAGATATCTGTGGAATGGTCGACGACGGATGCGGTGGATTCCTTGATTGCGGAGTCTGCCCCTGTGTTGACGGGGTTCCCACGGAGGTTGCGTGCGGTGCTTGCGAGCTTGGATTATCGGCCTGCGCCGCCAATGAAACCGGATTTGGGACCTGCGAGATGCCCATCCCCGGGATCACGGACCTGACCTGTGAGGACATCATCTTTGTACGTGGCGGAGGCGCCGGGGACGGGTCGAAGGCCAGCCCGCTCAACGACGTGCAAGCCGCCATCGCTCAGGCGGGGACCAGTGATAAACATCTGGTCGTGATCGGCGGATCGTCGACGATGTCGATGAATGGGCCCTTGGACGTTGTGGAGGGCATTCACGTGATCGGCGGCTTCGACGACGCCTTCCTGCCCAGCCCAACAGAACAACCGGTGTTGCTCAACGCGATGGCGACATCGCCGAATGTCTTTGCGGGACGCGCCATCGATGTGGTCGGCACAACGCACCTCAAAAACGTGAAATTGACCACCGCGGATGCGACCACATCGGGTGCGAACACCTACGGCCTTTGGGCTCTTCGTGCCAACGGGCTGGTTCTGACGAACGTCACGCTTGCCCCCGGCTTGCCGGGTGATGGAGTCGCAGGGACGGCAGGCACTTCGAGCATCGACGGTCAAAACGGATTTCCCGGCCGGGACGGAAATTATCGAACCAATGAGGGCCAGTCCTACCCGCTTCAGACCAACACTGTGATTGGGGGATTGGGTTGCGGAGGCTCGCCTCGGGCCGGTGGAGTAGGCGGGAAAGGTGCGGGTTATTCGTCCGCCCAAAATCCGTCGACCCTGCTCACGGCGACCACTGGCGGCGTGGCCCCATCACTCCCCGGTGGTCTTGCCGGTTCGAACTACACGGCACTGAATATGGGGACCTCTGGAGGTCACGGTCTGCCTGGGGTCTCCGGGGCCATCATCATGGAAGGCGCCGCTGGCGCCGGTCTGGGCATGATGGATCCGACGTTGTTTTTTGTTCGCGAGGCCAACGGCGGTGAAGGTGGACTTGGTGAGCATGGCTGGGACCTCGCTGGATTGGGATGAGCAAGGTTAGCGTGGATCCGTAATGAGGACAATTGGGGGAGGGGACGCAGGTGCAAACCTGATTGCAATCTTGCCCTTCTCCCTCTAGCTTCGCGGA
>JBFFMO010000042.1:0-12709 GCA_041554035.1 Allomicrovenator sp.
CCTATGGCTCGCATGTGATTGGTACGCGAGCCCCATGGCTCGCATGTGTTTGAATAATCGCAGGAATCGCATGCAGGCCATAGGGCCTGCGTACCCATCCCAGAATCGCAGGAATTGCGAATAGGCCGAAAAATGGTTTCCAGGATTTGTCGCGTCAAGTCAAAGAGACGGCCTCCTGGAGCCCGGCGGACCAATCACAATGCCGGGCTGGAGCCCGGCGGACCAATCGCAATGCCGGGCTGGAGCTTGGCGGACCAATCACAATGCCGGGCTGGAGCCCGGGGCACCAAGCACGGATAAAGTGCTCATAACAAACCCGGTATTCCCATACGCGAGTGGTCCGGCTATAGACGCTTCTTGGACAGCGAACCAATGTTCTGGAGACGTGAATGAAGTGGATTTTTAGATTGGCGATTATGGGTACGCTCGGCATGGCAGCTTGTGCTGATGATACGGCAAGCCCATCCGCCGATGCCGGTACTGACGCCAGAATCGAAACGACTCCGGATTTCGGTACGACTGACGACGCTGCAAACGACACCAACACTCAGGTCGACGATGCGGGCGTGGATGCGACTCAGGATGTTGGAGCAGACGTCGGGATGGAAGTCTGTTGGCCAGCCCCATCGCCCAATCGGACCCGCAAACTGGTCGTTTCGCGGCCCTATGACGAAAACGCGATGGCATCGGGTCTGTTTGTGGTTCATGACGTCGCGCTCGATGGGACGCTGTCGCCTCCAAGCGGGCAATTTACGTTAAGCCGGACCTCGGGCGGAAAAATCCAATTCACGCCTGACGGTTCAGTCGGGTACGTGCGGCTGGACGATGGAAAAATTGGTGCGTTCCGTATTCTTGCCGACGATTCGACCGAAATCATCCATCAGGCTTTCGCGGCCAGCGAGTACGTCTCCGAGATCGTGATCGACCCTGACGGGCAGTATTTGTACATGTTGACCGTAGGCTTCCGGAATGTGGCAGGCGGGATTTATCGCGCAAAAATTGATTGTAAAACGGGTGAATTGACGGACGAAGGATTAATTTCGCCGGCTAAATTGGCCTACGGAATGGAATTCGTTTCGCCGACTCGAGCTTTTGTTGAAGCGGTTGATATTGCTGACACCGAGGTTCCGGACCATGTTCATGAAATCACCGTGGGCGACACGATCACTCGCGTGGCAAGCGGAAGTGCGTTTACGGGCGAAGATATCGGCCTGGGTGGATTTGCTGTGACCCCGGACGCTAAATTCGCAATCGTGGGTGATACCGGCCTTTTCAGCATGCACAGCATCAGCGTTGTCTCGCTCATCGGCACCATCGCATCGGTACAAAATTTCCCCGTCGAAGATCCTCAGGATATCGCTGTTTCGCCATTTAATAATGCGGCGATTATTTTATCACTCGAGGGCGATACGCTTGAAATTTATGACGTCGACACGTCAAAAAATGAGCCGCTGACTTTCCGCTCTAATTTGGCGACGGCGGCACCAGTACTGCTGCCCTCGGATTTAGTCATGCTTCGGCAGGGTGATTTGGAAGGCCACGCCTACATCGCGGAAAACGTGGCCATTCGCCATATTGTGTTTCGGCCATCGGGCACGGTCGAGGACTTAGGACTGACCTCGAATGGTGCGGGATTGACCGGCATCAGCGGCGCCATTGGCGTACAGCCTTAGGCGGCGGTCGGGTTTCAGGTGGTCGGGTTTCAGGCGGTCACGGCTCGAGAAGTCCGACAATTGAGGGGGGCTTGGGCAATGGTCATTATCAATAATAGTCATTATCAATAAAGGTGGTTATTTTCTATTCGTCACCTTGAAACCAAACAGCCGGCTCGTCAAACAGTTTTCGAGCGACTGGATCGCTCAGAAAATAGCCTCGAATGTCTTCTGCCCCGACAAGTCGAAACCCGAAACCCGACAAACCGAAACCCGACAAGCCGAAACCCGAAACCCGACAAGCCGAAACCCGACAAGCCGAAACCCGACACCCGACAAGCCGAAACCCGACAAGCCGAAACCCGATAACCGTCACAGAGCCAGGTCGGCTCGAACATCGGTGGTGTAGGCCTCGGCTAAGCTTGCTGCCAAAGCCGTCGTAGCGTCGTCGATGCGGTCGGGAGCTTGGATTTGAATGACGACATAATAATCGCCTTTCTTTTTACCGCGATGAACGCCCTTTTCTTTCAAGCGTAATTTAGCGCCTGAATCAACGCCGGCTGGAATCGAGACTTTGAAGTCTCCATGCGGCGTGGGGACGTCCAATTTTGCGCCCACGATGGCTTCTGGCATCGTGACAGGAAAATCTAAATAAAGATTTAATCCTTCACGACGAAGCAGCGGGTGTGGTTTCACTTTCAAGGTCAAAATCAGGTCACCCGCCGAACCCTTGGGGGCTTGTGGTGGGGCTGCCTGGCCTTGTCCCTTCAGTCGAAGTCGGTCGCCGTCGTCGGCACCCTGAGGAATGCGCACTTTGACGTTGCGCCCACCGATGGTGAGTTCCATCTCGGCGCCGTTTACGGCGGTCATAAAGTCGAGGTCGAGCGCGGCTTCGAGGTCCTGGCCTTTCATCGGACCGGAAGGAAATCCGCCAAAATCGGAATAACCCGAGGTGTCGTACGGGCTTCGCCCACCAAAAATGTTGCCAAATAGGTCTTCGAAATTAGCGCCGCCTTGAGGTTGCCCACGGCCGCGGGCGCTTCCACCTCTTGGGCGTCCGCCGGTTTGTTGCCAACGGGCGTACTCTCGCGCCTGTTCGGCGTTAAAACCTTCGCGAAGTCCATCCGCGCCAAACTCGTCGTAGAGTTTGCGTTTTTCGGAGTCACTCAACACTTCAAACGCCACGGAGGCCGCCTTGAAGCGTTCTTCGCGAACGTCGTCGTCGGGGTTTAGGTCGGGATGGTTGTCGCGCGCAATCTGCCTATACGCTTTTTTTATCGTAGCGTCGTCGGCGGTGCGGCTGACCCCCAGGGTCTTGTAGTAGTCTGCTTCCATGATCGTCCGGGAAAGAACTTACTCGAATGTAGGTTCAACCCAGCCTTTGCCAAGGTTCTCGCTGTTTCTTCCCTGCCGGCCAATCGACCAACCCGAGGTCGGGACCGCACCGTTCGGGTCTGGCACCTTACCTTGCCCCTTTTCGTGCAGGACCACACCAAAGGCCGTTCCACCAATCGGAAGTCCGATGCCATTAGGCACGTAGCCAAGCAACCCGAGCAAATGCCCATGGGTGCCCAGTTTGGCGGCGGCTGTGTCCATCGCATCAACCCATTTCGCCAATTTGGCTTCGTAAGCATTCAGCTCGCCGACAATCGCCTGGCCAGCCTTGCCGTCAGCCTCCATACGAGTCTCGCAATTGCGGAAGAGTCGCTTCAAAAGTGCCCAGCCGCGTTGCGTGTAATCATGCAAGCTGCGCTCGCTCTTGAAACAGGCCTGAACTTTTTCGTCGGTGCGCATCATCGACAATAGGCGAAACGCCTGTGCGATGGCGGTCGTCGTGTGGTCGCTGGCGTGGATATTTGCGCCCGTCGCAACGGCAATCACGTCCGCTGCCAATTTGGTTCGCAGCACGGCTTTCACGGTTTGCGCCCACATTTCCAACTCGCTGACCGCGACATGGAGACTGTGATCGGCAATTCGATTTTCCTCGGCAGCCAGGTATTTCCCCCACAGCTCTTCACCCTTATGGGCGAGGTCGTGAGCAAGACCCATCTGCTCCTTCGAGAAACCCGCCTTGGCAAGTAACTGTCCAAGCTCTGCGCTGTCATGAAATCCGGCGTCTGCGGCGACGACGTGTCCGAGCAAATGATGAAATGAGACTGCCATAAAGAACCTGTGTTTCGTCTTGATCTACAGGCGCGGGAGCATAGCCAACCCATGGGCCCCTGTACAGCCTGCCGAAGGGTGTCTACAACCAGTTTTCATGATCAAAGCCGAGACTCCCCAGGGCAGCGCGATGAAAACCCGATTATTGGCCATTCTTGTCCTTCTTGCCGCGTGCAAACCCACGCCAGAGCAGACCAAAAAACCTGAAGATCCTCGCCCCCCTGATATGGCGTGGACGGCGAGCTTCGGCGCAGCCCCCTTCAAGAACGCCGAAGTTCTGGACGTCGGTGAGGTCCTCGAATTGGGGGCCTCCGATATCGTCGACGAGCATATCGCCCGTGTGAATCAGGACTGGGTCTACGACTATGACCTGCTCAAAGGCGGACCAGCTCGGGCCATCAAATCCGGGGTCGTGAGTCCAGGAGAACCACGTTTCATCGTGTCAAACGGCTCGCTGACGGCGATTCGCGGCGACGGAAAGATCGCGATCTTAAACCCAGAAAACGCGGTGGTTGCAGAATTCGAAGCCGCGTCGGTGGCATGGGCACGGGGAGCAACGGAACAAGCAGCGATGGCGTGGGACGGCAATGCACTCTGGGTGCTTAGCGGGGATTCGGTTCTGCGTTGGGAAAACGGCGAGCCCGCGAAATTGCTGCCGCACGACTATGTGATTCGTCGTGTGGCATTTCATTCGGGCAGCATGTCGTTCGAACACGACGGTGGATGGACAGTGGTTTGGCCGGAAGGCTCGCAAGAAGTTCCCGGCTCGGGCGCGTTTACCTACGTATGGATGAACCCCGCGAAGACCCAAATCTGGGCTAAGTCGAAAGACAGCGTGTCCTTTGCCACCCTGGATGGAACCGGGAATTCCACTTTTTACCTGGCCGAAACGCTCAAGGATGCCGACAGCATTTTTGTCCGAGACGACAAGATGTTGGCGCAATGGTGGCCCTCGGAAGCACTCTGGCTTTCGGACTACGCCAAAGCCGCATGGTTAAACGCCGACGGCGAACCTGGCGAGCAATTCACCTGGGGCGCGTCGTGGCCTCAAACGGTGGAAAAAGACGGCGAGTTGGAAGGACTCGGCGCGTCGCCCACAGCGATTTGGGCCCATCAAGGCAAGGCCAAAGACACCAAGATCACACTGAATTCGGCGGCTTCGGGGGGTCTGTTTTTTGACGGAAAAACGATCGTTCGTCGGGTCGGAAATATCCTGCAACGCCTGGGAACCGAGCAGCCTTCAAAGGTTTTTGACCTTCGCGTGATTCGCCAAATCATGTGCTCTGGAGATACCTGCCTTGCACTCGGGCGCGAAGGCGCACTCGACCGAATTGACCTGAAAACAAAAACTCGGGAGACCATCCTCTTTATTCACACAGGCGAAACACTGCCGCCGGTTCTGGCATTCAACAAAACGGCGACCGTCCTATGTGAGCCGCGATGCATCACCAAAACCGGCGAGTTTGTGTCCGGGGTCGTCGACGTGGATGTCCAGACGGGAGCCGTCACGGCGCAGCCCAATCCGGAGTCGTTGGCCAAGGGTGCCGTGGCTCAGCGGATCTTCAATCACCCGGCTGGCGTTCAGATCGCGATTTCCGAGATGGAACGAGCCCCGCATAAATTGGGCCGCCCACCACGCTTTTTTCAGATCGAGTTTCAAGGCCTCAAAGACGGCAAGATCACTCCTTCCGAGTGGACGCTTTCCGACGATAAACACGCGTATTTTGCCACCACGAAGACTCTGCAGAGTCTTGGCGAGTCGAATTTCTCGGTGGACATCATGGACGCCCATAACTTGGTTGAGGTGACGAGCGAGGGCGTGACAACCCTGATGCATCTTCAAGGACGAGGCCCCAGCACCAAATTATTTATCCGTGATGCAAAAACGGGAGCCGTCATTTCGGAACACGCGGCACCCAATATCTCTGCATTCGCCATGGTCGATGGCCGCATATTTTATGCACTTGAAGACGGGCGGCTGGTCCTTGCGGATCTCTGAGGGGCAAGAGCCTTGCCTCAATTAATGCAAATCGCTATGTATGCGCCGTGTATCCCACAGAGATTTGACGCATCCAACGCGTGTCTCTTTCAAGGAACAGGAGAATCATGGCTTCCTCGCTCGCAGAAAAATTGCCCACGTTTATGAACACCGGGCTTCCCCTCTTTTCGGACCTTCCTTTTAAGGTCCGAGACCTCTCACCGGCCACCGTTGCATTTGGCCGCAAAGAAATCGAACTTGCCGAGCACGAGATGCCAGGCCTGATGGCATTGCGCGAAGAATTTAAGGGGAAAAACCCTCTTAAAGGCGCACGCATCACCGGTTCGTTGCACATGACGATTCAGACCGCCGTCCTCATCGAGACTCTCGTTGAGCTTGGCGCTGAAGTTCGTTGGGCATCCTGCAATATCTTCTCGACGCAAGACCACGCAGCAGCAGCTGTCGCAGTCGGCCCGAACGGAACCGCAGACAAACCAGCTGGCGTTCCAATCTATGCATGGAAGGGCGAAAGCCTTGAAGAGTATTGGTGGTGCACATTCCAGGCGTTGAACTGGGACGGCAAGGGTCCAAACCTGATCCTCGACGACGGCGGCGACGCCACACTTCTGGTCCACAAAGGCCTTGAGTACAACAAGTCGGGCAAGGTGCCAGCACCTTCGACGACTGAAAATCACGAGTTGTTTTGCATCCTGAGTCTTCTTACAGACCTTCAGGCCGCAAACGGCGAGTATTGGAAGGGCGTCGCTCCGGCAATCCGCGGCGTCAGCGAAGAGACCACCACAGGCGTTCATCGTCTGCTTCAGATGGCTGAAGACGGCGAGTTGCTCTTCCCAGGCATCAACGTCAACGACTCGGTCACGAAGTCGAAATTCGACAACCTTTATGGCTGCCGTCACTCGTTGATCGACGCCATCATGCGTTCGACCGATGTGTTGATCTCGGGCAAGCGCGCACTGGTTTGTGGATACGGCGATGTGGGCAAGGGCTCGGTGGAATCACTTCGTGGGCAGCACGCTCGCGTTGCGATCACCGAAATCGACCCCATCTGCGCACTTCAGGCTTCGATGATGGGCATCGATGTGATCACGATCGAAGACGCCATCAAGGCTGATTTCGACGTTTACGTCACCGCTACTGGTAACTTCAACATCATCACTGCCGACCACATGAGCCGCATGAAGCATAACGCTATCGTGTGCAATATCGGCCACTTCGATAACGAAATCGATATGGCCGGCATGGAGAAATTGGTCAAAGAAGGCAAGGTCGAGAAAATCGAGATCAAACCACAAGTTCACGAATGGAAGTTCAAGAGCGGTCACTCGGTGATCATCTTGGCTGAAGGTCGCCTTGTGAACTTGGGTTGTGCCACGGGCCACCCAAGCTTGGTGATGTCGGCGTCGTTCACCAATCAGGTGCTCGCGCAGATCGAACTCCACAAGAATGCTGAAGCTTACGGCAAGTCTGTCGTCACGCTTCCTAAGCACCTTGACGAGAAGGTCGCTCGACTTCATCTGGGCAAGTTCGGTGCTAAATTGACCGAGCTCACCAAGACTCAGTCAGACTACATCCACATCCCAGTTGCTGGACCTTATAAGCCAGAAACTTACCGCTACTGAGCTCCGCGAAGGCCGCCCTCTCCGAAAATTGATTTTTCGGTGGGGCCCTTTTTAGGATCGGTTTTGGATGGCTCCACAGGCGCCACGTTTTTAGGAACGTCGGCGCTTTTTTGTGGGCTTTTTTCTTCCGGATCTTTTTTCTTTGTCTTGGTGGGTTTGATCTTCGCGTCCAGCAGAGCTTGGTGCTCCGCCATCTGCGAGATGCTCGCATCCTTCACCGCGATCTGCAGATTGGTGCGTGCCAGCTCAAAAACGGGCCCAGGCGAAACGACAACTTCGACCACGGGCTCCACGGGCGCCGCAGCAATGGGCGGGTTAAGAACTTCCGGTTTATTGGCATTCGAGAAAAACAGGCTCACGACCCCAGCGGCCACCATCAGCGTCACAAATCCAACGCCAATCGCGATGAAGCTGAGCTTGGAATCATGCGCGGCAATCAATTCTTTTGGACGCACGCCTTCAACGGTCGCATCTGGCGCGCCACGCTCCGCAGTGGGTGAAGGTCCAGACGGCAAGGACTCTGGCGTTTGCATCGACATTTCAGTGCGAGCAAACGCTTCGGGCGAATTCGAATGATTTTGGGAGCCTCCGCTTGCCCCGACTTTGACACGGTCCGCCAAAATAATATCGGGATTTTGAAGGGGCGTGGTGGGATAGAGTTCGTCGCGCGTGTCCTGCGGATAGATATTGGTCGGGCGATCGTCATCGACCTTGGTCAAGTACCGTTCCATGTCGGTTTCGTGCCGCAGCGCTTCTGTCGGACCGCTCTTCATCTTATCGCCGTGCGGCAACTTAGGCAGGAGCCACGCTTCGGATGCTTCGGTGAAGGTCATTCCCGCTTCGGCCGGCACACGTGTCAGGTTCATCTCGCGCTGGATCTCTTCGATCCGATCACGAACAATTCGCGCGGTCGCAGGTCGTTTATCGCGCGATTTGGCGAGCAACGATGAGGTGAGCGCTTCGATCGACATGGGAAGAGAGCCGCCGGGCAAAAGGTCACGAAGGGTCGGGGCTTCTTCCTGAATATGTTTGATCATCACCTGAAGCGAGTTCGTCCCGATGAATGGTGGCCATCCTGAGAGCATCTCGAACAAGATCACGCCCATGGCATAGATATCGGCGCGCAAGTCCAGAGTCTCGTTCTGAGCTTGTTCTGGAGCCATGTAGGCTGGCGTGCCGCAGACCATTCCCGTCGCGGTAATATTCGTGTTCTGTTCCAGGGCACGCGCGATGCCAAAATCCAGCACCTTCACCTGCACCGTCCCGTCGGCCATCGGAACGACCAGAATATTATCGGGCTTCAAGTCTCGATGGATCACACCCAAGCCATGCGGCTCAGATAAAGCACCACAGATCTGGTGTGCGATATCCAAGGCCAGCGGCACCCTCATACGCCCTTGCGCGATCAGGTCGGCCAGATCAAAGCCAGCCACGAGCTCCATCACCAGGTATAAAAGGTCGTGGTCCCGGTCCTGACCAAAGTCGATCAAGCGCACGATATTGGGATGAGTCAGCTGTGAAATCGTGCGAGCTTCCCTGAAAAAACGCTCCAGCGCGATGTCACGATTCTGCAATTCTGGACGCAGCAACTTGATGGCAACGTCGCGGTTCACAGAAAGCTGAACACCGCGATAAACCGAGCCCATCCCGCCTTCACCGATCAGCTTTTCGATGCGAAAACGCTCATCGATGACCAAGCCGATCATCGGATCTTTGCCGCGCTCCAACGAGAACACCCGTGACCCATCGTGGGGGCACAGGCGTAGTGTGTCGTCGTCAAAAGTGCGTGCGCACTCGGGGCAAAACTGTGGCATAGGGCTCTAACCTCAGGCTCGCCTATTGTGTCTAGAGCGGGGCCCGGGCGCAAGTTCGTCGGTCTTAAGGTGCCGCGTCAACCGCAACGATCCGAAATTCGACACGGCGGTTCTTCTCGCGAGCCTCTTCCGAGAAGCCTTTTGCGATGGGGTCGGATTCGCCGATCCCGATAGCCCGCAAGCGATTCGGGGCGATGCCCTTGTCGATCAGGTAGGTCCGAACCGACTCGGCACGCAGCTTGGAGAGCTCCAAGTTGTAGACATGGAAGCCCCGGTCATCGGTGTGGCCCTCGATCTGCACCAATCGAATGTTGGAGGCGACCTTAAGCGTCGATGCGACCTGGTCGAGAATCGAGAAACTGGCAGGCCGAATCGTGGCCGCGTTGTAGTCGAATTGGATCTTTTCGGAGATCTCCGCTTTGTCGCCGGTGATTCGGACCTTGACCTCGCCTTCGTCCGGGCAGCCGTCTTCGTCGTCGATGCCGTTGATGATCTCGGCGTCGTTCGGGCATTCGTCGCTTGAGTCAGGGATGCCGTCGCCGTCGTTGTCGCCCTCGGGGCAGCCGTCTTCGTCCTGGAAGCCGTCCATGTCTTCTGGCAATTCAGGGCATTTATCTTGGTCATCAAAGATGCCGTCGGCGTCGCGGTCTTTTCGGACACAACCTTCAAACTCGGGGAGGCCGGGTTCTTCGGGGCATTTATCCTGAGCGTCCAACACGGTGTCACCGTCGACATCGTCTTCCGGACAGCCGTCACGGTCAGCCAGACCGTCGAAGTCCTCGGCTTCGTCTGGGCATTTATCAGCGATATCCTTGATGCCGTCTGCGTCGTTATCGTCTTCCGGACATCCGTCTGCGTCTTCGAAGCCGTCTTTATCTTCAGGCTCTTGAGGACAAGCATCGTCGCGGTCGTCGATGCCGTCTTTGTCCGAATCGGAGGCCGACGGAGACCAAGTAAGACCTGTAAATATGCGATAGCCGGGGGTGCCAACGGCCTCGTTAAGGCCCACGCCCGCGCCGGCCTGCAAGAGTAAGTCGGCCATCAGATCAAAACGAAAGCCTGCTTGAGCTTCGATCGGGTTCTGTGTGGTGGCGTCTTTGACATTTGTATCGGTCGCGGAACCAAAAACGGAAGAGATGAATTGGACGCGCGGCGTGATGACCGGCAGATGGGCTCCGATCGACCAACGCAAGGTGTCGTCGACGACCAGGTTCTGAATCTGCTTCTGGTCACGGAACTGATAACCGACGTTTCCCGCGAAACCGATGCCGCCTTCAAATTCCCAGTCGACGACCAGGCGAGGCTCGACTCGGATGTTGCCATCAGAGTTAAAACTCGCTTCGTCGCCCGTCGGGATCCAGACCGGAGCCATGATGCCGACGCCAAATCCGCCGGTCCATTCATGTTTGATGACCGAAAGTTTCGGAATCACTCGTAGATCTGAGAGCGCAAAGGACTCAACTCCGTCTGGAAGTCCGAAATCCGGGGCCGCATCGCCCGCCTGATAAGCCACGATCGGCAACACCACGCCAAGCTCGATCCAATCAAAGAGGCCAATTGCTGCACCGATTTCGGTGCGGAGTTGGGACTCGACCACGTATCCGGTCGTTTCGCCGCGGTCTTCGACGCGGATCGGTGCGTTCGCCCAATGGACCATCAGGTCAAACGAGGGCGTCATATGGCCAAGAACGGTGCTTTGTGCGGTCCCAAGGATATTGGTTCTTTGTGAGGGATTCGGCTCAAATTGCTCGACCTGAACGGCCTGTGCAAAAGCTGATGAGCTAAAAAGCGACACGAATAGAATGAGTGGTTTTTGAAACATGTCCGTTGCTTCCGAATAAGCCCTTCTTGGTCCATTCGGTTATCGGCACGTCTTGAAAAACCTTTACGAAAATCACAGACTCAACGGTCGGCAGATGACCTCGGCCCCAATATTTCCACAACTACTGAGCGAAAGGTCTGCCAGACAAACAGTTTCGACATGATTTTACTCACCTTTCCGTTGTCTCTCGTGGGTGTCGTGATGTCATCAGTGAAGAACTGTGATTGTCGTGAGCGTTGATCGCTAATGATCTTATACGCATAACGCTTTCCGATGAGTTCGAGGTGTTTTTCGACGCCCTGTTTCGAGAGATAATATGACACCAACATGACGCGGTCGCCCACTTGTAACGGCGCTTTTGGGTCGTAATGAATCACCTTTCCATCAAAATAATACCCAGTCTTTTTTTGACGATAGTCCCATGCGCGCAACGGCCCTTTGTAGCCGTCTTGATTTGCGGCGATTGCAGCCTCCTTGATGTCCTTGAAGGTGTCTTGAGTAACCCAAAGTCCGATCGAAAGCACAAAAATTGAGCACAAAATCTGGACGACCGTTAGCGCCCAAACCAGACGTGGCCAGCGTCGCGAATAGGCCCAAAGACCTATGGTTCCCACCACAATCAACGTCGGGTAGACAAAGATCATGTGCCGAATCGAGAAGAAATAGTGCACACAGGCAATAAACCAAGTCGCGGTTGCGAAATAGATGAAACCTAGTCCTGACACCACCCGCAACCGATTTGGCCGTTCGAGCAGATCAGAAAAATACAAAACACACCCTAAACAGATCACCGGGCCCAGAATGTAGAGGGTAGTGAACGCATAACCACCAAAATGGGCAGATATCTCGCCCAGAAAGGCCGGGTCGATGCGTTTGAGATTTCGATCAAAAGTGCTCGCGTAGGATCCTTTGGCATTCACGACAACTCGCCAATAGACCCAGATTCCCCAGGGAACCCAACTCCATGACGAAAAAACAATTGACTTCAACGCCTGGGTCAGGCCTTCGCCCTTGTGTCGCCACAGGTGAACCACCACGAGCAAAGGTAGCAGTGGAATGGCGAGCAGACCCTCAGGCCTCGTAAGCATCGCAAAACCGCTGAACGCGATCACCCCGCCTAATCGGCTTGTTCGGGCGTCCTCGACCCAGTAAACAGCGAAAGCCACAGCAGCGGTCAAAAACAGGGTGAAAGACATATCGGTCATTCCACGAAGCGACCAACGGACCAAAAGCGGACTTATCGCCACCAAAATTGCGACCACCCAGGGTACCAAGTTGCGTCCTGGCACCTGGTCCGACTGATGATTGAACCCTACGAGCTTTTGCGCCATGTAGAATGCGGGCACGACTGTTAACACACCAGAAACTTGGCTGATGAGCTTTGCCGACCACAAAGGATCCGCCCCCATCCGACGCATCACGTCAATCAGCGATGGAAACAGGGGGAGTCTTTGTCCCGGTCCAAAAAACGTCTGATCCAAGATGTCGAGTTCGTCGGTTAACGGCGCCGCGTACCAGTCAAATAGGGGAATTCGAACTATGAAATAGATTGCGAGAAAAACCAGCAATGGATTGGAGCGAATAAACTTCATAAAATGTCTTACCTATCCCTCGTGATCGTCGACAGATATGAGTCGCGA
>JBFFMO010000043.1:0-12701 GCA_041554035.1 Allomicrovenator sp.
CGTCCTCGTAAACCTGGACTCGCCATAGCTGCGGCTTCACCGACCCCGGGGCATGCGCTCGAAGGCCTGCTCCCTGAGGGCCAATCGCGTAAGCGCCTGCAAATACCCAGCGGTCGTCGGCGTAGAGGTCGACCAATAGACCACCGTTTCGATGCAATGTGTTGACCTGGCCTTCGACGATTTCGCCCGGCGTCACGAAGTTCTGCTGCATCTTCAGATTGAATTGAGCCGCCACCGTTAAATAGGTCAAATCACCAGCACCTTCGGCCGGGCTTTCGGTGTCGAGCGACGTGACTTTGATGCCCCATCGAATGCCGCCCACGGGTTTAAATTCGACCGTGAACAGACCGAATTCGTCGGTTTCCAACGCTTTGGGCAAAGGCCCGTCGATCGGGCCTTCAAATTTGGTAAACTCGATTTTTGACGGAACGGGCCGTCCTTCCAAATCCACGGCTCGAAATGCCACAGAGTTCGCCAGCCCGCGTATTAGCTCGACATGCGGCGAGAGGGCCTCGATGCGCAGTGTGCCCGTCCAATCGGATTGTTCGGGGTTTTTGTCGGATTTCTTGCCAACCTGCTGGGTGCCTTCCGTGCCGCGCGAGGTGAACTTCAACCACGGAGTCGTGGGCGTCGGTTCGACGACCTCCACTTTGGTCTGAGCCTCAAAGTCCTCGATCAGAGGATGGGTCGCGAGGACTTTCAGCGCCTGAGGGCCAGGGACCGCCGTCGAGACGTCCAAGACCGTGTGGACATACCCGTGTTTTTCGGTTTTCCCTGCACCAGCGATCACCTGCGAGGCGCCTGGATTCAGGACGTACGAGGTCTGGGCATCCGAAAATAATCGTCCGGTGGGCGCGTCCATGATGAAACCACGAATCGCGTTTGGACCGCCCTGAATCAGCGCCACAGGCCCCTGGATATACGCAGAGACCTTCACGTGTACCAATGACACGCTGATGTACGCAGCGATCAGACCGCAGAGAATCAACACGTAGCCAACGATAGCGACGCGAAAAATCGTGGCGTTTTTCATGTTCAGTGGCTCGCGCCGTGTTTCGAATAACCGCCCGCTTCATCACCCCAGATCTTCCTGAGGTATTGGTCACGGCCCGAACGGCTGCGGTATTGCTGATAATGGTCGGGATGGGTGATGTAGAAGTCTTGGTGGTAGGCCTCGGCCGGCCAAAATGCATCGGCTTTGGTGATTTCGGTCACGATCGGTCCATCAAATTTGCCGGTGGCCGCCAGTTCTTTTTTTGACGCCAGGGCTTCTTTTTGCTGGGCCTCGTCGTGGTAAAAAATACCCGTCCGATATTGCGTCCCATGGTCGACAAATTGGCCGTCCACCTGGGTGGGTTTGATGTTGCGCCAGAAGACTTCGAGCAGCAGGGCGTAAGATACCTTCGCCGGATCGTAGACAACACGAATGGCTTCGGTATGACCGGTGTCCCCACCGCCAACTTGTTGATAGGTGGGGTTTTTTTCGGGACCGCCAGTGTAGCCTGAATACACTGCGGTTACGCCTTCGATCGATTCGAAGGGCCTTTCCATGCACCAGAAACAGCCACCGGCAAAGGTCGCGATGCCCATGCCCGGTGGCGCCAGATCGGCCGCGGTGATTTCACTCGCGCCGCCATTCTGGCTCGCCGCAGGCTGCTGCGGTTCGTCTTTGGCGGCCGAAACGTCGGCAGTCGAAGACGTGTCTTCTTGTTTTGGTGTCTGACAACCAACGAGCACCAGAAGTGCAAGAGCGAGCAGGTATTTCATAGATTCTCCATGGGAGGGCAGGATGACCCACTTCGCCGAAATTCGAAAACCCTATTTTGCAGCCGTCTTGGGCTGCAAAGGTCGTCGGAACTTCAGGGTCATGCGGTCACTCTCGCCGATGCTCAGATATTTGTCCTTGTCGACCTCACCCAATCGCAATGATGGCGGCAGCGTCCAGACGCCTTCGGGATGGTCTTTGGTGTCCTTTTTATTCGAGTTAATCTCGGAAGTTTCGACAAGCTCAAAGCCATGATGTTCCGCAGTCTTGATCACATAATCTTGTGTCACGTAGCCGCTCTTGATCATCGTCTCGAGGTCGGTCCCGGGAGCCGCGCGGTGTTCGACGACACCCAAAGTGCCACCGGGTTTCAGTACCGTGTAGGCGCTAGAAAACAGGTCGTCGAGAGTCCCGGATTTCATAAAATTATGGATATTTCTAAAGGTCAGCACCGCATCAGCTGATTCAGGTGCGCCAATATCCATCAGGATCGGAGGGTCGAGCGTGCCGTTGACCACCTTTGCAAACGCGGGGTCCGTGGCCACACGAGCATCGAATTTGCCGCGAATTCTTGACCGGTAGTTCTCAGGGTCTTCGGTGGCCCGAAATGAACCGGCCACCAAAAGGCCTTGATCAGCAAGGTAGGGCGCCAAGATCTCGGTGTACCAGCCGCCACCAGGCCACACTTCAACCACGACGTGATTGGGATCGATCCCTAAAAAGAGCAAGGTCTCGACCGGATGCCGAAATTCGTCTCGAGCGCGGTTTTCAGTGCTTCGAGTGGGGCTTTCGATCGCCGCCCGCAGTGCGCTTTCGCGGGCTCCTGCCGTCATGGCTATGGCCGAGGACCGCGTCGTGTTCGCGACATCGCGCGAAAGTGTTTCGGAGCCGCTGCTCGCACAGGCCGAAAGTGCGAGAGTGAAACTGAGAATCAAAAATTTCGTCATCTTCTATCCGTCTAAAAGGTTGGCAAATCGATGCCGGGAAGTCGCAACCTGATTCATGTTTGGGTATGTTCCCGGCGATTTAAAGAATTTGTCCCGGGTTTGAAGATGAAAGAATTGATGGTGTTGGCTTTGGTGACGGGCCTCGCGGCTTGTGGTGATGACGTAAAAAAACGGTCGGATGTCAGTCTGGTCAATAATTCCGCCAACAACACGGTGTCGAACAACGCTTCGAATAACGCGACTACGGCCTCGAATAACGCGACCACGACTTCGAATAACGCGACCACGACTTCAAATAACGCGACCACTTCGAATAACGCGACGAATAACGCGACCACGGCTTCGAATAACGCGACCAACAACGTTTCGAATAACGCGACGAATAATACGACCAACACAAATAATGCCACGAATAACCCCGTGCCATGCGGTCCGGACGCGAATTTCTTTGGGTCAATCGGTTCGGCGACCACCACTCCGTACAGTTTCGACGCCGATCTGAGCACGGTTTTGTCGGCGGTTCCCTTGACCTCCGATGACCTGAATACCGTAGGAAATGAAGGCGCGTTTTTCCCGGCCGTTCCAATTCAGGTCAATCAGGCGATTGTGACAGCCGTGGGTTTTCAGCCGACTCGTAGCTTTTGGGTGCAGGACAGGAATACAGCCGTCGAGGTTTTTCTCGATGTGGATTTGGCGAGCCCGGTATCTCCGGGGCAGATCGTGTCTTTCGGGGTTTCTGGGCTTCTCAATTATGAAGGTCATCCTGAGATCACCGGTCTTGGAAGCCTTGTGATCCATAGCTCCAATAATCCTGTCCCCTATCGCGACGTCAACAATCGCGACCTGAGCATGAGCGATTACGCGCACGTGGTGAAGGTCGGCGGAGAATTGCTGCCCAACCCGGTTTTATGCGGTGGAACCAAGACTTGTTATGGGCTCGAACACAACGGCCGCGTGTCGACGCTGCGTTCGGCTTCGACGTTCTTGGCACCTGGTGATTGTGTCACCTATGTCGGGCCGGTTCGCTCGTTTCCCGGGCCGCACGGAACGGTTGGCACCCAGACGCCGCAGCTCGATACGATCAATTTCGACTGGCTCTTCGAGAGGTTCTGATGATCGCGAATCAAGAGTTTTTTACTGCGCTGTGGGACGATTATGCGTCGATGGCGCCGCGTGTGAGTGCGATCAAATCTCGACTGGAAGACCGTGGAGAGGCGGTTCTTAACGATCATATTGCGTTTCGAACGTTCGATTTGGATCCGATAAGTTTAAAAACCCTCGGGCCCATCATCGAAAGCCTGGGTTACCGGCCCTTTGACACCTATCGATTCGAAGCCAAAAAAGTCCGGGCCGTGGCCTACGTGTCCAGCGAACCCAACGCTCCGCGCATCTTTTTGAGCGAGTTGGAAACCGGGCGCTTCGACGACGCGACTCAGGGCCTGATTCATGAGTTGGTGGGCCAGGTGAAAGGTCTCCCGGTCGGACCGGAAGTCTTTTTGTCCGGCAGACCTTGGGGCCTCACGACCGCGACTTACGGCCGGCTGGCCGAGGTTTCTGAGTACGCAGCTTGGGTTGCTGCACTTGGGCTTCGCCCGAACCACTTCACGGTGAACGTCAACGCCCTGTCTACGTTTGAAGGTCTCCCGGACCTTTTGGACTTCGTAGAATCGCTCGGTTTTCGGCTGAACGAATCCGGTGGTCGAATCAAAGGCACACCCGCTCAGTATCTGGAGCAGGGATCCACGATTGCCGACCGACTCGTCGTCGATTTTATGGATGCCGCGCTCGAAGTTCCCACGTGCTACTACGAGTTCGCCTATCGCCATATGATGGCCGATGGCCGCCGCTTTGACGGATTTGTTGAAGCAAGCGCCGACAAGATTTTTGAGTCTACAAACGCAGGTTAAGCATGATGGAAGTCACCACACCCTCTTACGATCTCATCATGCTCTGGTTATTCAGTGGCCTGTTGATGTCCCAAGGGTCTGTTATCCTGATGCCGATTTTGACGCTGCTGCAGCAGAAGATCGGATTTTCGTTGGTGGGCACGGCATTGGGTGGGTATTTCCTCTAGCTGCGGTTCGGGTTGAACGGCGAGCGAACGAACAGGATGAATATGAGAATCGGCTTTCTTTTTTTGTTGGTATCCCTTGCCGCGTGCGGCTCCGACGAGAGCCCTGCCAGCTCCACGATGGACGTGGGTCAGGATTTTGGCGCAGACCTGAGTGTTCTGAGCGACGCTGGAATGGACGCCCAGATCGATGCTGCCGACGCCGACGTTGAAGTTCTGCCGCCCCAACCCTGGTCAGTCATGGAGCCAGGTTATTATCGCGTCGGCTACCGCTCGGGATTTGAAGTTACCTACGATGCCGTTGGTGAGCCGGGCCGAACTTTCGAGTTTGTGGTGTGGTACCCGACTCTTGATAAGGATGGGCCCGAGGCCAAGTACTACAACGTGTTTCGCCGTCCGGGAGTCCAACGCGACGCGAGTCTCGCGATCACGGATCCCGCGCCGATACTGATTTTCTCGCACGGCAACTCCTCGTTTGCCGAACAAAGCTATTATATGACTGAGTTCTTCGCTTCCCACGGCTTTGTCGTGGTGGCCTTGAACCACACCGGAAATACCTTCAAAGACACCCAGGGCGGCATCGACCTGACCTCCGGCGCGTTTCGCCCGCAGGACATTACGGCCCTTCTGGACCGGCTCGAATCGTGGCCGGCCGACGACGTGCTCAAGCCCGTGATCAGCGATAAAATTGTGCTTTCGGGGCATTCGTTTGGGGGTTACACGACGCTCGCGAGCACCGGTTCTGGCTTTGATGTCGACTATGCTGAGGCCTACTGCACGACGAATCCCAACGAGGATTTCTGCGAAATTTTGGCGGCGGAGGGTGTCGGCGACCTCTTTCGCACGGGATTTGATGACGACCGCATCAAGGCCGCGATTCCCCAGACTCCAGGCGGTTACCTGGTATTTCAGGACCGAGTGTCTCAGATCAAAGTTCCAACGATGTTGATGACGTCGCTCTTGGATCAGACCCTGCCTGCTGTGGAAGAGGGGGACCCGATTTGGAACGCGATGGAAGGACCCCATATGCGAGTCGACCTGCTGCGTGGCGGGCACTTCACCTACTCCAACATGTGCGAACTTTTTGGTGCGGCTGTGCTCGATGACGGGTGTTCAGATCAATTTGTCCCCTTCTTGACCGCATCACAGATCATCGACGCCTATTCGCTGGCTTTCGCCCGCAAACATTTGCTGGGCGATGCCACCAACGACGCCTTGTTGGATGGAACCGACCAACCTTGGCCGACCGAAGTTGGACTCGACTGGAAGACTCAGTAGTCGACCCCCGAAATTTGGGGGTGGTTTTTCACGACATCGCTTGATTACAAGCCGGGGAAGAATGCATCTAACCTGTTCAAACACTGGCCAGATTGCCTCGTATCTGGTAGGTGTTTCCCCTCATTTTTTTGATGTTTTTTGGAGCGATAATGCGGCTGACCACTTCGATTGCGACTCTTGCCCTCTGTGGAGCGATGCTCACCTCGTGTGCAACGGACGACGAGGAAACCTCAATCGACGAATCGACGCCCGTCGTTTGTGAAGGTCCAAAATGCGATGGCGCCACAGGCGGCTTCAAAAACGCATTCAATGACATGAAGAATCTGGACCTCAGCGACCTGACCGTGATCGGTGCGGGTCTGGCGACGGACCAGCTGAATAGCGGCCTTGAGGGTATTCCCTACTCCTCGATTCAAATCAGCCGAACCGCGCTCTATGGCGCTCAAGAAGAAACCCTCGGGCAAACACTTGTTCATGACCTTGGCGGTCTTCGCGCTGGCCTCACCGAACGATTCGGTGAAGACGCTTTTGCGACACGGATCGTGGAGCTTCGCCGTGAGCAGGCTCAAGCCAACGACATGATTTGGGCCGAGTCTCATTTCAAAGTCGGACCACAGCTTAATCACGGCTGGTCGGTCACGCACGGGGACACCGTCGGTTCGGTGGGATTTGATTCCAATGCATCGATCGAAACCGTCTTGATTTCACCTTTTGGCGATCGAAACGAAGCTTTGCTCGACGCTCCACTCGGCGCGATCAAGGAAACCCGCGGTTGGATCATTCCACGCTCGGGGCAAGACGTGATCCGCATGACTCCCGGAGAATCGCTGGCCATGCGCGCTAACGGTGCGCTGGGCATGAACCTTGGCGTGGGAGTTCCCTTCCTGATTGGAACCGTCTCGGGTGTTGTGACCTTGCACGCGCGCCTTTCATTTGGCGCCCGCGTGGCGATCAAGGGCCAGCTCGATGTGCAGCTGGTTCGTGGCCAGGGCAACGACGTTTGGGTTGATGTCGGCATGGACAAACAACAGCTGCGCCATTTCTCGGTGGCTTTGACTTCCGGGTTTGGTGTTGCAGGTCTTCCGGAGGTGAATCTGGACCTCGGCGTCGTCAAACTTGATGTCGACGATATCGCCGAAAAAGCACTTCAGAAGCAGCTTAACAAACACCTCACACCCTCGCTTTCGGCCACCACTTCGACGACTTCCGGTCGTTTGACTGTGGCTCGGTTCCGCTTCGATGCGAGCCGACTTGTCGAAGAAGACGTCGAACAAGCTCTGACGCAGGCTATGCGCGGAGATATCCGGTTGGCTCAGGCGCTCTCGGTGAATGGCACCCGCGGCGTGGCCCAAGAGCTCGACCTCTTGAAAGACGCCCGAAGCGAGTCTGACTATGTCGGCTTCAACTTCCTCGGGATGGAATTCTACCGTGCGAATAATTTCGACACCGGTAGCATCCATATCGAGCAAAACGGCGAAAATCAGACCTTGCTCTTTTCGGAACTCGAGAAAAAATCGGGCTTCTTTTTCACCGATCGCGCCTACGAATGGCGCAAATTGGTGTCGATCAAGACCAAGGACGGCCGACTTACCGACGCGTCGATCAACTCACGCATGACCTTGCGCGAGGCCGACAGCTTCCTTTCGCGCGACCAGATGCTCGACCATATCGATCCGCTTGTCGGCTACATCACTGGATTCAACCCGCTCTGGGAGGACATCAACGTGATGGCCGATGACCTGGCCGATTTTGTCGACCACGTCTGCCCCAAACCTGGTCCAAACGCATCGTCGTTTGAAGAGCGTGAATTTGACGAGTGTTTGGCTGCGATCCCGACAAACTCTGAGGTGCTGGCCCGCAAACAATCGTTGGCAGATGCCACGGCGCAGGTCATCGATGGAGGAAATCTCAAGCAGGGCTTTGATCCGAGCGTCACCACTTCGACCGAATTTGCCAAGAAGCTGATGGATTTCAAAGTCCTGCTCGCCTCGACCAACGACCGGCCTGATGTGGCGTTATTTGGCCCTAAAGGGCGCATGGTCACTCAGATTCGTTTCTCGGATGATGCGCTGCACCACATGATGGCCATCGGCAAAGAAACCGAGTTCCGCACCAATATCGAAAATGTCCTGCGGTTGATGGCTGCCGAACGAATCAGCGACATGAATAAGAAACAGAACCGCGTCGATGATTATGTCGATTCGCGTGTGTCGCGGTTGGACGAGTTGGCCTTGTTGTACGCGCAGGCCAGCTTCAAATGGGACGACTTGGACCAGATCTCGAAGGTCAAATTTGACGGCGAAGGCGTGGGCGATCAGGGCCATATCGTTTTGATTCCTGACCGTGCGCCGTCCGAGATGGACCTTGGATCGGTCGCTGAACACAAAGGCGCGATTCTCGAGAAATTGGTTCCAGAATTGGTCGACGTGGCCGAGAAAGGCATCTTCCGTGACCTCGATGAACCGACCGAATTCGTGATCGGCTATTCGCTGTTGTGGATGACCGAGCCGAGTCAAGTTGAGTTGCTTTCGAACTACGTCTTTGATGACGAGGAAGACTTCGGGTTATACGATCTCGACTCCTATGGCCGCGGCACCAGTCCCATGATCGAAGCCGGCCAGTTCAACATCGACGAACTCATCGGATCTAACTGAGCCTATGCACCTTCTAAAAGTGGCTGCCGCCGTTCTCAACCAGACCCCTTTGGCTTGGGAACATAACCGGGACAACATCATCGCCACCCTCGCCGAAGCGCGTGCGGAGGAAGCGACGATCGTATGTCTCCCGGAGATGTGCATCACAGGCTACGGCTGTGAGGACGCGTTTCATTCACCCAACACTCACGCCATGGCCTGGCGAGTCTTGAATGAGATTCTGCCTTATACTTCGGGGCTGATCGTGAGTTTTGGGATCCCGATCGTCTACAATAACGGGCTCTATAATACGGCCTGCCTGGTGGTGGACGGTAAGATCGCTGGCTTTGTGGCCAAACAGTTTTTGGCGGGTGATGGCATTCATTACGAACCGCGCTGGTTCAAAGCGTGGCCAGCCGACAAACAAGCACAGGTCCAGATCGACGGGGTCGACTACCCGATCGGCGACCTCTATTTTGATTGTGGCGGGATTCGAATCGGATTTGAGATCTGCGAAGACGCGTGGGTCGCACGGCGTCCTGGCTCTGACCTTTCGCAAAAGGGCGTCGACATCATCTTGAACCCGAGCGCCTCCCATTTTGCGTTTGGCAAACTTGAGGTCCGAAAACGCTTTGTGATCGAGGGATCGCGCGCCTTTGGCGTGACCTACGTCTACTCCAACTTGCTTGGCAACGACGCTGGACGCGTGATCTATGACGGCGGGGCGGTCATCGCCTCGGCTGGTAAATTGCTGGCGACGGGTCCGCGTCTGTCTTTTGACGATCGACATATCACCTGTGCTGTCGTGGATGTTGATTACACACGTCTGGACCGCATCCGCACGGTCTCGTTCATTCCACAGGTCGATGCGGTACGCCCCGATTGTGTATCGATGCCCTTTGTTTTTCCCAAGATCATGCCTGAGCCGGCCTTCGATGAGTCGTCTCCCTGGGAGCAGAGCAAATTCCTTAAAGAAGAAGAGTTCACACGGGCTGTCTCGTTGGCCCTCTTTGATTATATGCGCAAGAGCCGCTCACGCGGATTTATCATCAGCCTGTCGGGCGGTGCAGATTCGTCGGCGACCGCCTGCCTGTGCGCTTTGATGGTGTGGTTGGGCGTGAAAGAACTCGGGCTGGACGGGTTCAAAGAGAAGCTCGGTTATATGGCCGAACTTGAGGGCGCCCATAAACCCGACGAGCTGATCGGCATGCTTCTGACGTGCGTCTATCAGGCGACACGCAACTCGGGAGAGGTGACGCGGAATGCGGCCCGTGTCGTGGCCGATGCCGTTGGGGCCGAGTATTTTGAGCTCGATGTCGACGACTTTGTGCAGAACTACACAGGAATGGTCGCTCGGGCGCTTGGTCGCCCGCTGACCTGGGAAAGTGACGACCTGACCCTGCAAAATATCCAGGCGCGCGTTCGTGGTCCGGGAGTCTGGATGTTGGCCAATATCAAGGGCGCGCTCTTGCTCTCGACCAGCAACCGATCTGAAGCGGCGGTGGGTTATGCGACGATGGACGGTGACACCTGTGGTGGCCTTTCACCGATCGCTGGGATCGACAAAGCATTCTTGAGGAAATGGTTGGCGTGGCTTGAGTCGGAAGGTCCCATGGGGCACCCAGAAATTGCCGCTCTCAAAGTCGTGACTTCACAGATCCCGACGGCAGAACTTCGTCCCAGCGCAGCCGAACAGACTGACGAGGGCGATCTGATGCCCTACGAATTGTTGGACGCCATCGAACGCCTTGCGATTCGAGACAAAAAAGCGCCGCTGGAGGTCTTCCAAATCGGTCGATCACAATGGCCCGAGATCAGCGAATCGCAGCTCTTCATTTACGTCGAACGGTTTTTCAAGCTCTGGTGTCGAAACCAGTGGAAGCGCGAGCGTTACGCGCCCAGCTTCCATGTCGATGATAAAAATCTCGACCCCAAGACTTGGTGTCGATTCCCGATTCTTTCTGGAGGGTTCGAACTTGAACTGGCGGAGTTGCGCGAGTACGTTGCGACCCGTAAACTTCACCTTGATGACACCCAAGTTCGTTAGGCCCTCTCAGGCTTCACATTGATTGCAATGCGCCTGAGGCGTACGCTTGTGTCCTTGATCCTACCCGTCCGGAGAGCTCGCATGGCTGATGTACCGTTTCCGAATGTTCGTGAAATCCGTGAATCTCTTGAGATGACCCAGAAGGAATTTGCGGACACCTACGGGTTCAGCATCGGCGCGGTTCGTCATTGGGAACAAGGTGTTCGCAAACCCGAAAAAGCGACGCGTCTGATGCTGCACATGATTGTTCTTGAGCCACGTGCGGTGAAACGCACGCTGAAACGCTTCAACGAAGAAGCTTGATCAGAACGACAGGTCCGGCTTGTTGCTGTCTGTAATGGGCTCAAATTTTTGGATGGGCGGTTGAGTGGCGATATTGGCGATCACGCCAACGACCGTGCCTAACGCCATCACAAAAAGCGTCAAGAAGAGCATGGAATTGGGTGAAGTGTTTGCCCGCCGTCGAAGTTGCAAGACGACTCCGGCCCCCACCACAACAAACCAGATGCAAACTCCCAACATGAAGTGGACACCTTCGTCCACGCCGTCCAGCACTCTGCCGGTGTAGGCCACGCCGTAGATCACCCCGATCGAGGTCGCGGCCGCGGCCACGTACACCAGCGCCCTTCCAATATGTGCGAGCGAAGCTCCAAAGCTCATCTAGACCACCCTTCGGTTGAGTGCTGAGTGTCGCCCGCTGCGTGGCAACCCGCAAGCATCCAGCCTGCCAAGCGATTGGTACAGGTCTCCCGGTTCTTGTCGCGGGAGGTCTCCCGGTTCTTGTCGCGGGAGGTCTCCCGGTTCTTGTCGCGGGAGGTCTCTCGGTTCTTGTCGCGGAAGGTCTCCCGGTTCTTGTCGCGGAAGGTCTCCCGGTTCTTGTCGCGGGAGGTCTCCCGGTTCTTGTCGCGGGAGGTCTCCCGGTTCTAGTAGGCGCCCTGTGAGTACGTTAGTTCGTAGCTATGAGAGTAAATCTCGAAGACGATTCCAAACGGATCTTCTACATAGACCATCCGGTACGGTTTCTCTCCTGGGTAGTATTCACGGACTGGCATCCGCTGTTTGCCGCCATGTTCCAATATCTTGGCCAGAAGGCCCTCGAGGTCGGGGTCCTGAACGCAGAAGTGAAATGTGCTGGTTTTCCAGTATTCGAAATCTTTGGGCTTTTCGTTGTTCTTAAACTCAAACATTTCGACGCCAATTTTGTCCCCTGTGGACATATGCGCGATTTTGAACGAACCCCAGCCGCTGCCAAACACATCGGTACACATTTGTCCGATGGCTGTTTCGGTCTCCTCAAAAATGGTGGTCGGTTCCATGATCGGGTACCAGCCCATGACCTTGGTATAGAACTCGACTGCCTTTTCGACGTCTGGAACGGAAATACCGATATGGGAAAAGGTTCTTGGATAGGTACTCATGGCATTTCTCTCGTGTTGGATGACTGAATAGTCTTTCGAGTCCACGCGGTGGCCGCGGGATCGTCCATCGAATGATGCGAGGAAAATGCTGAGGTATTCATTTAACAACGATCAGAAGGCGAAGTGCGCGAAAATTGTGAGCTTCCGGTGTTCCGTTGCTGGCTGGCCGAAGACAGGGAGCGCTATTGGGAAGCCAGATTCGACTTGCTCTCTTCTGCGGCCGCCGAAGGTCTCCCGGTCCTTGTTACGGCATCTTGCAGCCTTCGATTTGAAGGTCTCCCGGTTCTTGCACTTACCAGTCGTAGCCGAGCGAAACCGAGAATTTTCGACCTCTGCGATAGGACTCGGTGACCATCCCGCCCTGTGTGAACTCCACCGCGGGGTCGATCAAATTTGAGGCCTTGGCCCCGAATTTCCAGCTCTCCCAGAACTTCAGCCGAAATACAAAGTCTAGGCTTTGGACGGCTTCCTCGTAAATGTCGGGTGCTCCGGAAGACCCGACGCTGTCGATGCGGCGTCCGACCACGTTGTAGAGCAGCGAC
>JBFFMO010000044.1:0-12615 GCA_041554035.1 Allomicrovenator sp.
GTCTCCAAATCCAGATAAAGCTCGTCGAAATCCGGTGCCCGGTACGTGCGCGCCACATTTGAGCGCAATGAAAGCCAGGCTGCGGGGTTCCATGCCACGCCAACCGACGGCAACACCGCATATTCATCACGGGAGCCTCGCATGATTTCGCCTCTTGCTCCCGCCATGAGGCTCCATAGGTCGGTGGTGTATTCGGCCGATGCCGCCAGAGCATGCTCGGTTCGCGTGGCCACGATCTGTGATGCAACTTGTTCGGAACCCGAGGCCTTTGCCTCATATTCAGCTTTTTTGCCCTCGTATTGAGATCGAATGCTGAGTCGGCCCGCAAAGCCCGCAGCGCCCGCGATCCCCGAAAAGCTCGAGTAGTCGGAGGTGTTCAATATGGGCGAGCCGCCAAGCAGGCTTGAGGGATTTGTGTAGCTCATCGAGCGCCATTGTGATCCCACTTGTTGATGCGTATCGAAACTCAACGAGCCCAAGTCGAATGTGCTGCGTTGGTCAGTACGCCCCGTGAGGACACCGCGCTGGTCCTCAATTTTTGCCTCAGACAACTGTTCCTGAAACTCGCTTGGCCCAGCAGCGCCCCGTATTCCACCGTCCCATAATGCCGTGACTTTGCCTGTTGCGTGCCTTCCCAGCTGTCGCTCACCCGTGGCCATGACGCCCACTCGGCGGTGCCCGTTATTGACGCGAGTGTGTTCGACTCCTTGCTGGTCGATGAAATCAAAATCGCCCAGAGACTCCCGGGCTTGCGCCGACACGCGAAGCGCCGAGTCTTGGTTTGCGAAATCGCCGTTCACCGCCAGTCCATGAGTGCTGTAGCTGCCAAGCAAGACCCCGGCATGGGTGGCAAAACCCGGCTTTTTCCGGGTCGAAGAACGTAGATCCAACGCCCCTGTCAAAGCACCGGCACCGTTGACGATCGCTGCAGCGCCTCGGTAAACGCGCACTTGGTCCACCCCAGAAAGTGTGAGTCCGCCCAAATCAAAGCCTGCCCCAAATGGAGCACTGATTTCGTAGCCGTCGAGGCTTACGGTCATTTGCCGCGGATTGCCGCCACGAATCCGAGCAAAAACAGGCTGCCCAAGACTGGATTGGTGCTGAAGAGAAACGCCCGGGATTTGAGTCAATCCGTCCGCGACGTCTTGGCCACTCAAAAACGCATCCTTCACGTCGACGTCAGTGATGAATCCTGATGGAACTCGCGCGTCGGGAAGCGGCTGAGCGTGCGTGGTCACCGACTCGTCCGGCTCGGCCGCCAATGCCACAAAGGGCGCGTGGATGGCCAGAATGAGGCCGATGAAAGTTCGCATAGCGGCCTCGCTCTCTTCTCGCGAAGAGCGTGCACGTTTTATTGAGTCGGATATCCTGACTGACGACTTCGAAGGAGTTCCTTCGGTCTTTGCCGCCTTCCCACGAGTGTTCGTGGTGGCTCTTGGCATCGACATGGTCGATCACAGTGGCGCGTCCGTCCCGGATTTAAACCGGGTTCCCCGACGGGCGGCACTCTAAAGGCTTGATCTAATGTCGGCAAGGCCTTGCGCGAAGTTAGGAACTTTCCTATTTTTCCCAAACCGACCCGTTAGAAGGAATTCAAAATGTCCGATGCACTCACCAAGATTCTTGGTCTGATGAACCAACCCTCGATCGATATCAACGCATTGGAGGTCGCTCTAGACGACGCCACCCACGATGAGCGCGTTGCAGCGACCCGGCACTTCAGCGGCAAGCTTCAACGACGGCTTTTTGATGCGGCCGAAGGACGTGCGGTGACTCTTGAGCACATGATCCCAACCAACGACCCATTGCGCGAAGTCATCCATGTCGGGACCAACACCCTTCCGGCCTTCCGCCATTTCGAGAAGCGTTTCTGCCGTCCCTCGTCCCTCGAACCCAACCGGGCGATCGGGTATAACCACACCCCGTTCTGGAAGTTCACGACCCCGGGTTATTACGTCGCCTACCAGGACGAAGCTTCAGGGGAATTTTTTGTCGATTACCGCGAAATCCCGACCGAGAAACCCAACGCCTGGCCGCCCATCATGCCCAACGAGTCGAGACTCGGACACCTGGTCTATGCGGGCATGGTGGACCGTCTTCGACGTGTTTCCGACCACGTGACGATCGGCCGCGCGTTCAAGAAAAAGCCGATGAACGCGTGGTTTGTCCTCGTGCGTGACGATCGCTACTGACCGTGTTAGAACGCGCCCCCGTTGGAGGACGCATGGCAACACAGACCCACAATCCGAATATCACAGCCGATGTTGGGGCAGACGACCACTTGATGGCCCTAGAAGGCCTATCGATCGTGATCCCTGCCTACAACGAGGAGAAGGGAATCGGTCCCACTCTTTCGGAACTCAAAGACGAACTTCGAAAGCTCAATCTCGACGTGCCCCTTGAGGTCGTCATCGTTAACGATGGGTCCGACGATCGGACAGAGGAACTCATTGAGCCCTATCTCGATGACCTGTTACGGATGGTGTCTCACACTCGGAATCAGGGTTATGGCGCTTCGCTCAAAACTGGCATCGAAGCCGCACGCTACTCGTGGATTTTGATCACGGATGCCGATGGCACTTATCCCAATGTGCATATCCCTGAGATTCTTGCGTGCCGCCATGATTACGACATGGTCGTGGGCGCCCGAATTGGAGCCAAGATTCATATCCCGCTGATTCGTAGGCCCCCAAAATACGCTCTTCGGAAATTGGCCGAGATTCTCAGCCAGAACGAAATTCCCGACTTGAACTCGGGATTTCGGCTCATGCGTCGTGATGTTGTCCGTCGGTTCTACAATATCTTGCCGAACGGTTTTTCGTTTACGACCACGATCACGCTGGCGATGTTCTCGGCGGGATTTCGCGTCAAGTACGTTCCCATCAACTACAATAAACGCGAGGGTTCCTCGAAGATCCGTCCGATCTACGACACGATCAATTTCACGAAATTGATCATCCGAACCATCATGTATTTTGACCCGCTGCGGATTTTCCTGCCGATTGCGGTGTTGTTCATGGGGGGGGCCTTTGCCGTCGCCCTTGGCACGTATCTTTTTGGCGAGCGAATTTGGGACACCACGGTCGTCCTACTCTTCGTGACTGGTTTTCAAATGCTGGTCCTGGGAATGCTCGCCGATACGATGAATCGACGACTTCCTTGAGTCATTCCTAGATCGAAAGTCCCGAACATCGTAGAGTATATCCTCGATGGAGTAGGGACTATGCACCAAATTTTGCTGGTTGGTGACGACTTTCTGGTCGAGGAGCTACGCGAGGCTCTCTCTTCAAATGGCTGGAAAGTAAGATCAATTGATGAACCTCGTGAGGCGTCCGACCTCTTGAAGGGCAAGACTTTCACGTGTTGTCTCGTCGCCGACGGCGAGGAGAGGACACGCGTTCGCGACGTCCTGACAGGGTTTGGAGTGGCACCGAGTATCCCAGTCGTGGCCATGATTGCGCATGGCGACGTGGCGACGGCGGTTGACGCGATGAAGCTTGGGGCTTCGCAGTGCATCGAGCGCGACGCGCCCATTGCCTCGATTATCGCGGCGATTGAATCTGCCGTGCCCAAAGGCGGTGCGCCCATTCAGGGCGACCCTCGGGATATCTTCATCCGCGCCGACGATTCGCCACTGAATCGGCTTCTGGACAAACTTCCGCAAATTTCACACGCGAACGCTCCGGTTCTGATTTCCGGCGAGTCTGGCACCGGCAAAGAACTGATTGCGCGAACCGTCCACAACATGAGCGACCGCGCCAACGGTCCATTTGTCGCGGTCAATTGTGGTGCGATTCCCGATACCTTGCTTGAGGGCGAGCTCTTCGGCTGGGTCAAAGGCGCCTTTACCGGGGCGCATCAAGATCGAAAGGGGCAGTTCGAATCGGCCAACGGTGGCACGATTTTCTTGGACGAAGTGGGTGAAATTCCGCTCCACCTTCAGGTCAAACTTCTGCGGGTTTTGCAGGAGGGAGAGGTGATTCCGGTCGGGTCTTCGACGGCGCGGAAGCTGGACTTTCGGGTCGTTGCCGCGACGAATCGAAACCTGCAGACTGAGGTCACCGCAGGCAATTTTCGCGAGGACCTCTTCTACCGAATCTGTGTGTTGCCGGTCCATTTGCCGCCGCTTCGCGAGCGTGCAAGAGACGTCGGTGTGATTGCCTTTCACCTGATGCAGAGTTTCAACCGAATCAACAACACGCACCTGATTGGGATTTCGCCACGCGCGCTGATTGCCATGACGGCGTACTCGTGGCCTGGAAATGTGCGTGAGCTCGAGAACTTGATCACTCGCATTGCGATTTTGAAGCGTGTTGGAGTGATTGAACCCAGCGATTTGCCCGAGCAATTTCATGGGTCCACACCGCCGCCGCCGCAGATGGGCCTCTATGTTCCGAGCGAAGGCATGGACATGGCCGAGACCATGGAGCAGCTTGAGTCTTCGTTGATTCGACAAGCATTGGACAAAGCCGACGGAAACAAGGCGCAGGCGGCCCGACTTCTGGGGCTGAATCGCACGACCCTGGTCGAAAAGGTGAAAAGACTCGGCCTACGCGACGAGCCATGAGGTCAATTGTCCGTGGTCTCGGCGTCTCGAAACGAGGGGTGGATGCCTCGAACAACCAATGCCAGTGGCGTTTCGGCCTGAATTTGGGCGTGCCTCGCGTGGCGCAATTATTGCACTATTGGACTGACTTGATGGGTACGAATCCTTCGACAGACACGGTGAAAGTCGATGAATAAAAGAACGACATGGGTATTGCCCGTTATTGGACTGGCGCTTGCGGGATGCGATCTAAGCGGAACGCTTGATTTTGCGTCGCCCACGCCAGAAGGCAATAACGGTTGGCCAAACCCGATTAATAACAGCACCAATCCAAATAACGTTGTTCAACCAGGGGAAATCGATCCGGGCCGTGTGACCATTCACCGCCTCAATCGCCCTGAGTACAACAACACGGTACGCGACCTTCTCGGCGATACCACACGTCCAGCGAACACCTTTCCGGAAGACGATTTCGGGTACGGCTTCAATAATATTGCGGACGTGCTCTCGATATCGCCCCTTCATGTCGAGTCGTATTTCAACACGGCTGAAACGCTGGTGAATACGGCGCTCGATCTTGGAAACCCAACGTCGACGGCCACGCGTGTCGAGGCCGAAACAGTGGGTGGAAGTGTGGGCGGCGCTTCAGGGGATGCTTGGAACCTGTTCTCGAATGGAGAAGTCTCTCAGGTGATGAACTTCCCGGTTGCCGGCGAGTACATCTTTCGCGCCGCGGCTTGGCAGACGGCTGCCGGTCCTGATGACGCGAGCATGACGTTGAACCTCAACGGCATGGTGCTTCAGACTTTTGCGGTGGCTAATCTGGGGACCAACCCTGGCGTGTTTGAAATCCGCGCCAACGCACCGGCTGGCGATCATGCGGTCTCGGTCGCGTTTTTGAACGACTACTACGACGCGGCCATTCCGGCGGACCGAAACCTCCTTGTCGACTGGTTCGAGGTCGAGGGCCCCGTGGGTGTGACGACCGGCCCCGCCACGACGCGTTCGGCCATTGTGCCCTGCGACACCGCAGGTCCCGACGCACTCGCCTGTGCCCGCCAAGTCATCGAGTCCTTTGGCAAACGCGCCTGGCGTCGCCCATTGGAAACAGCCGAGGTCGATCGCCTTGTGCAATTCATCGATCTGGCAGAATCCGAGGGCGACGATGTCGAGACCGGCTTGCGGCTCGCCCTGCGCGCGATCTTGATGTCGCCCCATTTTGTGTACCGCGTAGAAATCGATGCCGATCCCGCAGCGGTCGCTGTTCGCAACCTTACCGATTATGAACTCGCATCACGCCTTTCGTATTTTTTGTGGAGTTCGATGCCTGACGACGAGCTCACGGCTCTGGCCGACGAAGGCAAGCTGCAAGATGACGCGGTGCTCTCGGCACAGGTCATCCGCATGCTCGATGACCCGAAATCCGTCGCGCTTGTCGATAATTTCGCCGCACAATGGCTCTATATCGACGCGGTCCTGAACACGGCTCCAGACTATCTGGTATTTCCGTCGTTTTCGGCCGAACTCGCGGCGGACATGAGGCAGGAATCCCGACTCTTTATCCAGAGCCTGCTTGATTCCAACGCCCCAATCAAAGACTTGGTCTTGGCCGACTACACCTTCATCAACCCACGACTCGCTGAACACTACGGCGTGCCTGGCGTCACGGGTGAGGGATTTGTTCGACATCAGTGGGCCGACGATTCTCGTCGTGGGCTTCTGGGACATGCCTCGATTTTGACGGCGACTTCGCATTCGACCACGACTTCTCCTGTGTTGCGTGGAAAATGGGTCCTTGAAAACCTGTGGTGTGATGCGCCCCCGGCGGCCCCGGCAGGCGTTCCACTCTTGACGACCGATCCCGCGTCCACCGAAGGAAAGACGCTTCGGGAGCGTCTTGAGGCTCATGCGATCGATCCGACCTGCAACGCTTGTCATCGCGTCATGGATCCCATCGGATTCGGCATGGAAAATTACGACGGCGTGGGTGCGTGGCGAGATATCGATAACGGAATTGCGGTCGATTCTTCGGGTATCTTGCCTCCTGACGTTGCGTTTAACGGTCCGCGCGAGCTGGCCGATATCGTCGCGTCGTCCCCGAAACTACCCTATTGCGCCACCGAGAAGACGTTGACTTACGCCCTTGGGCGTGGAGTCGAGAATTGGGACCGTCCACAAATCGATGCCATCATTCGTGACACCACCGAGAACGACTTCCGATTCCGCGACATTTTAACAGCCATCGTACTGAGCGACGCGTTCCGCACGCGACGCGGCGGCGAACTCCAGAATTGAGGTCAGATCCATGAAACGATTGCAACTGAGTCGACGAGCATTTATTGGCGGCGCCAGCGCTGCCTTTGCCCTTCCGCTCCTAGAGTCGATGGCGCCCTTCGGTGCGTCTGCGTTCGCACAAGACATGCGTCCCTCACGAATGATCGGGTATTACGTGCCCTGTGGCATCCATATGCCGGCATGGACGCCGACGACCGAGGGAGCCAATTTCGCGCTGACCGAGACGCTGGCCCCGCTGGCCAACGTGAAAAACGACATTTTGGTGCTCACGGGTCTGGCGAATATGTCGGCTCGGCCCGACGGCCCTGGTGACCACGCTGCGGGAACGGGATCGTTCATGACCGCAACCCACGTGTTCAAGACCGAAGGCGCCGACATCGCCAATGGGATTTCTGTGGACCAAATGGCCGCCCAGGCCAACGGCGCTGCAACTCGGTATCCGTCGCTCGAATTGGGCATGGATGGAGGCGGCACCACGGGCAATTGTGACTCTGGTTACAGCTGCGCATACGCTCGCAACATCTCGTGGGCTGGTCCGCAAACACCTCTGCCCAAGACCGTCGACCCACGGGTCGTCTTCGACCGTCTCTTCGCGGGATTTGATCCTCAGGCGACTGCCGACCAGGTTCGGAAACGCCGACTCTACAACAAGTCCATTCTTGATTATGTGGTCGAGGATTCAGGCAAGTTGAAGACCAAGCTTGGCACACGCGACCAGCAAAAGATCGAGGAATACCTCGAGGGTATTCGCGCTCTGGAACTCGCCATTTCAGGCATGGATAACGCTACCTTATGTGGCATTCCTGACCGACCAGACACCAGCTACGCCGTGACGCAGAAAGCGCAGGTGATGGCCGACCTGATGGTTCTGGCGATGCAGTGCGACCTGACCCGCATTCAGACCTTCATGCTGGCCAATGCCGGCTCCGGTCGTGTTTACGACTTCCTGGGTGTGGCTCAGGGACACCACGAGTGTTCGCATCATCAGGGACTTGTTGAAAATCACGATCGGCTCAAGATCATCAACAAATGGGAGGTCGAGCAGTTTGCTTACCTTCTCGAGAAGATGAAGGCGACGACCGACGCTGAAGGCGCCCCGTTGTTGGACTCTTGCTCGGTGTTCTTTTCGAGCGAGATTTCAGACGGTAATCGGCATAATCATGACGACATGCCGGTCATCTTGGCAGGCAAGGGCAACGGAGAGTTCACAACAGGCAGGCATATTCGTTACGACGGCCGCCCTGTGGCAAACCTGTTTATCTCGATGCTGAAAGCCAACGGCGTCACCGTGAACAGCTTTGGCGCTGACGGTGACGGGCCCCTCGAAAACCTGTGATGGGGTACGCAGAATTGCTGTGATTCTGCGCTCGGTGCGTAGGTTTTATGGGTTGCATGCGATTCTGCTTGGTACGCAGGCCCTATGGCCTGCATGCGATTGGTCCGCAGGACCATGCGACTATTCAGACACATGCGAGCCATAAGGCTCGCGGACCCATCGCAAGCGAGCCATTGGGCTCGCGGCGAGCTCTCCCACAGCGATTCTCAGAGATTGGGTGTGACCAGAGCGGTCAGGCGGTCAGGTCGAATTGAGCGACTGTGGCGTCGACGGTCGACTTGAGCCGTTCGAAATTCAATTTCTCGTCAAACACAACGATCAGATAGTCAGCGCCCGCGCGCAAAACGTAGAGGTTCGCCAAACCGCCCTTCTTCAGACCCTCGGTGATGTCATCGTCCTTGATCGCTACCGAATGGCCGCGCTTTTCAATGATATAGCCGCGCGAGTCCACCAATAACGCAGCCTGTACGTTTTGATGATCGATCAACGAATCGAGCAGAAGCTCAGATGTGGAAACCTTGACGGACACGTCAGCTCCTAGGCGCAACGGCCTTCATAGAAGAAATTGTTCTTTTCGAACCCGAAATTCGAGTACATCCGAATTGCAGGCGTATTATTCTCTTGAACATTGAGTGCCACAAACGACACCCTGCCAAAGAGCTCACCCAGCAGCCGCGCAGTACACGCCGTGGCGAGCCCCTGCCCGCGCCGCCGAGGATGGGTGACGAAGTTACCGATCACGGCAACATCGTGCTCTTCCGAGAATACGTGGATGCCGGCGATGCTCGCCAGACCGATGTCGGGATCGCGTACGCCGAAATAAAGGCCGGTTTCGAGCTGGTAGGGCTCAAAGAAATTATCCGGGTAGTGTTGGTAGAGATCCATGATCGCCAACGTGTCCCGGTGCCCCAGGCGTTCAACTTCGATATTCGCCAGAGTCGGGTTTTCCGTCTGTCGATAGTCCGTGTGTTGAAGGCCCATGCGAATCATTCGATGGAAATTCGTAGGCTCAAAAATGCCTTGAATCTCGGTCATTTGCTCTTCGAGGACATGGAAGTGGAATCGACTGGGAAGGTCAGCACGGCAAGATCGAAGAAGTTCTTCGATGCGCGCAGAGTTTCCCACGATGAACACAACCGGAAGGCTCAAGCCCGTGTAGAGCAGAGCAAGGTTCTCAAGCTCGTTTTGGCCGTCACGTAGGCCAAACCACTTGCAGAACTGGAAATAAGAAGGGTCGAGATTCCCAAGAAGGTACGCATTGGCTAGACGATCCTTCATCAGGAACCGCCGTAATTCTTCGCGATCGGTGATGTGCTCGGCAGCCATGGTCGGTGTCCAAAACGTCAGCCTCCCCAGAGGCGATCAAAAACAGGATATGCTCGGTGAGTGTACTCTGAAAGGCCGCAAAACGGCAAGCTCGCGTCGTCTGTGACCGTTCAACCCTCTTTTACCGCCGTTCACACGTTTATTTGTGCATATCAATTCTTGAAGCGTTACGAATTCGCCTACGCCGCATCTTAATCAGCGACGTGAGAGTTCCATGAAAATACGCCCTACAAGTCGCCTGTCCGGATTCTACAAAATGTCGCACGAGGAGCGACTTCAGACGCTTGTTGCGTCCGGAGCGCTCGATGAAAACGATGCCGATTACCTGAGACAAGGACACGGCATTGATTTTGACGTCGCCAACCACATGATCGAAAACGCGATTGGCGTTTTGGAATTGCCGCTTGGTCTGGGCCTGAATTTTGTGGTCGATGACAAAGAATACCTGGTGCCCATGGCGGTCGAGGAACCCAGTGTGGTTGCGGCCGTAAGCCATATTGCCAAGATCGTGCGAGATGCCGGAGGTTTTACGACCGAGTATGCCGGCTCGACGATGGTCGGTCAGATTCAAGTCGTGGGTTGTCCGGATCTAGAAAAGGCGGAGCTCGCCATCATGGAAGCGCGGGCCAGATTGCTGGCCAAGGCCAACACGTTTGAACCAGGCATGTTGGCGCGAGGAGGCGGGGCAAAGGATATTCGGGTCCGCGTACTCGACGGCGGAAAATATCAAAAAATGATGGTGGTGCATCTGGTTGTCGACGCATGTGATGCGATGGGCGCCAACATGATCAACACCATGGTGGAAGGCATTGCCGAAGACGTCGAGGCCTTGAGTGGTGGCCGGGCTTTCCTGCGCATCTTGTCGAACCTTTGCGATGAACGCTTGGCTAAAGCCAGTTGCCGGATTCCGTTTTCGCTCTTGGGTTGGCGCGGGTTTTCAGGGGAAGAAGTCGCCAAGGGGATTGAGCTGGCCTCTCAATTTGCCGAGATCGATCCCTATCGTGCGACCACGCACAACAAAGGAATCATGAACGGCATCAGCTCGGTCTGTATCGCCTCCGGAAACGACTGGAGAGCGCTCGAGGCTGGCGCCCACGCCTTTGCCGCACGAAGTGGGCAGTACTCGCCGCTGGCGGTCTGGAGAGTCGAGGATGGCATGTTGGTTGGGGAGATCGAGATCCCCATTGCGGTGGGTACGGTCGGCGGCCCGATTAAGCTTCATCCAACAGTTCAGCTGGTTCACAGAATCTTGAACGTCGATGGAGCAGGAGATCTTGCGCGTGTGATGGCTTCAGTCGGGCTCGCCCAGAATATGGGAGCCCTCAAGGCTTTGGCGACGGAAGGGATTCAACGTGGACACATGTCGCTGCATGCACGAAGCGTCGCTGCCACTGCCGGCGCCACTCCGGACGAGATCGACAAAGTTGTGGAAGAGCTGATTCGATGCGGGGAAATCAAGATCGACCGTGCCTCAGAAATCGTTCAGCAAATGCGTCGCGCGTCACTTTAGAAGCAGCTTTGGACCGGGGCGGTTTTCGGTCGACGCCACCACGTCATCGATCCAAACCACCCAGACATCATCGCCAGCGGCAGTAGGATGTTTGGTCCGGTTATTTCGGACACGTGAAGCGCCTTCCATTCGCAGTCCAAGAGCGAAGGTGGTCTCGGAGGCCGCGTTTCCTGCTCGCAATCCACCGCCAAGGTCGTCGGCGGAGTTGGATGAAACAACGCAATCTTTCATTGCCAAAACAAATGGGATCTTGATTCGCCCCTGGCTGATCAGCCCGGCGATCTCCTCATGAGATTCGGTGATGATGTAGATTGCGCCGCCGGCGTGGCTTGCGCTGTTATCTCGAATATCGGTGCCTTCGCCCAATCTCAGGGAGGCGTTGACTGCACCCACGGCTCCGCCTGATCCAACGCAACTATTGCTGCGAAATTCGACGTCCTTGGTGATGAACTCCGCGCCGTTCATTGCGCCAAAAGCTCCTCCGATGGAGCTGCGGTCGGTGGCCTGATTATTGGAAACCTTGGCCGCACTCACCTGCACAGTCGACAGACCCAAGGCGGCTCCTGCGCCCCCGATGACTTCGGAAATATTATGCTGCAGATCGCCTTTCGTCAGTTTCAGGGTCGCTTCGGCACCAGGCCATCCGCAAACAAGAAATCCCCCGCCTGCGCGAGATTTGTTGCGCTGAAAGCGCACGGCGTGTTCCTCGGTGCCCTCCAAGATGGCTTTGCCACCAAGAATCGCCACCCCACCGCCGCCCAGCGTCGCGGTATTATCCACAAATTCCGAACCCACGATTTTCATCGTTCCACCGAACATCATCAGCGCGCCCCCGGTGCCTTGGAGGCGAGCCCACTGGTTCAGTGCCATGTCTCCCAGAGCTTCTTCGGGGTCGGGTCCCTTGGCCAGATTATGCGAAAAGCGTGTGTCATTGATGATCACGGGGGCTTTCATCTGTGAGAGCCAGAGTCCGCCACCGTTGCGGGCGCGATTTCGCGAAATCATGCACGTGGTGATTCGAACGACGCTCTTGGTCGCGTGAATTCCTCCGCCTTCTGCCGCCGCGTTTTGCACAATGCCGCACGCCATCACTCGAGTTCCATTGCCAGGCACTTCCGTGCCGCATTGGTCGAGACGGATCCCGCCTCTGCGAAAACCCTCGATATGGCAGTTGAAAATGGCAAGCCTGTGGGCTGCTACGCCCATGATGCCGGCCTGAGCGACCCCGTCACGTCCCACAAGGTGGCAACCAAAGATGCCCTGATTGACCCCGGCGCCAAAACGAATCGCAAATTCAGACGTTGCGGGGGGCAAAATGGTCACGCGTGCAGGGTCATTCAACTCAAGGTCGGTGATCCATTTGAGGCGTTGAGTGAGCGTGCCTTCAATTGGCATGCGGTGATTCACCAGAACCACGCGGTCAGGAATCGCGACGCTGCTTTGATAGACCCCTGGGGCCAGTCGAACCTGCATGCCTGGCGTGTCGCGAACGATTCGCATCGCGGCGAACTTCATGGCTCCATCGAGCGTCTTGAACGGGTATTGCGGCGCGTTGAAGGGGGTGTCGTCCGTGTAGTCATCCCGGGCGGCCTCGCTGGACAA
>JBFFMO010000045.1:0-12592 GCA_041554035.1 Allomicrovenator sp.
CATGGAATGAGGGGCCTGGCATTCAATTACTCTCTTATCCCTACAACCCATCACGTTCGGCTTCCCCGGACCCTGAGAGTTTCGCCCTATATCGCCCGCCACCCACTGAGGTCTTCGCAGAATCGATGGAGCGGCCGCCACAGAAAATCGAAATCGAGGTCTGGCAAGGTGATATGACTACGGTGATCCAGCTGGAGTTAAAGGAAGTTTCGCCGAACCTCCCTCAACGCTCATTTGTCTATCAGGAGTCACCATAAAAAAAACGAATCGGCTCCCTTGAAATAGAAACCGTTTTTTTATTTGTGCATATTTGCCGCCACCGACGCTGACGGATCACGACGTTAAAATCGAAATGACAAACCCGCTTCGAATCGGTACCTTGGCGTCACAACTCGGAAATCCCTGGAGGGACTAATGCACGTATTAACGCTGATATTTGTGTGTCTTTTTTCAATGAATGCATTTGCTGCGGAACCTACGCACATTACTGGCTTTGACTTGAGGCAGACGGTTGAAGCCGTTTCGCGCAAATTTGAGGTCGAGCCAGCGGCCGCCAAAACTCGGATCATTTCGGGAAAGACGGCTCGTGAGTTGGTTGAGTCAGCGGTTGAGACGCCATGGACTGGCGCGTATGGCTCGTTCCTTCTCATAATGGTTGACGAATCGTTTTCGAAGCATTTGCAGATAGTCTTGCCGAATGGTCGGGAGTTGATCGTCGTTCTCGTTCATGATGGAGCCGGCAGTCCGGAGGGGTTGGGAGAGCAATATATTTTCGATATCAGTCAAAAAACGACCACCTGCTGGATGGGTAGTATGGGCGAAAATCTCGACGCGTCGCACGGATGTGTTTGCCGGAAGTCTTGTGACCAAGGTGCTTGTGATCCGTGTAATCGCCCGGAATGGGATGAGAACGGCACTTATGGGCTAGATGGCAAATTTTTGGAGGAACTAGGTTATGGGTTGGTCGACTTTTTCTAGTTTTCTTTCTGGGGTCCTGATCGTGGCAGGGACTTCGGGCACGGCCTATGGCGAGTGGCCGGCGCCGGTCGATTACGTCGCAGATGTTCGGTACGATGGCTATGAGGTTTTGACGCCGCGGGTGCTCGATGAGCTTCAAAAGAGTGACCGGCTTTTTATCACCTTCGCGGGCGGCCCAGGCTGTTCGGTCTCCAACTATGTTGCTTCGGAGTTAAGGGATTATCAACGCGCTCGGATCCCTGATGTACCCATTTATATCGTTGACGAAAGGTCGGCAGTCTCGGTGCAAAAGATCACAAAGCCAACGGGGGCGGTTCCTCTGATTTTGGTCTTCAAAGGAACACGGCTTCTGGATGGCCAACTAGGATTGGGCGGGAAGTCAACGGGGGGCTTTTTTGACGCCATGATGATGCGCCGAGGTTTTCCAGAGTCTGGGATTGGAACCGATACCAATGGCAGCGGTAATTTCTATCTACGGGTAAAATGGGCTCAGACAGACGTCGCAAGTGGATTCTTCCGAAATTCGAATTTGTCGGAAGTCGACGCACGGGATTTGGACCTCACTGGCATTAGCTTTACCAACTCTGTCATTACGCATTCCAACTTTCGCGGGGCGAACCTTCATGATGCCAAACTCGACGACACTGTCTGGATCAGTACCATTTGCCCTGATGGTTCAAATAGTGATGAACACAGCTACACTTGCGTTGGTTTTTAGTCTGCTGCTGACGGGTTGTGCGGGGACGAAAATCGAGTCGCGATCCGACTCAAACCGAGCGCTGGAACGCGTTCATGCTGTGTCGTTTTCTCGTTTTGATGGCAGCGTGCAAGGCGTAACGACGTGCGGTGAATCTTTGTTGGTCGTGGCTGACGGCGCTGTTTGGCGTGTCTCCCAAGACGGGAGTCAAAACAAGGTTCTTAGCCAGGCGGCAGGCGTTCGCTACGCGTATTGCCTCGGCAACGATTCGATCATGATTGTGGAGAGCATCGAACCGGCACCGTGGAAGTTATTCAGCCGGGTTCTGCTAAATGATGACACCGTACGACACCCCACCAAATTCTACTTGGTTGGTGACCACGATTTTAGGAGGGTATCCGACGAAGAGTTTCTATTTTCCAGCTATCTGTACGGCCACTGGTACGTAAATCATGCTGGGTTGCGCGGAAAATACCTGGATAACGAGTTATTGGCTCATGGTCGATTTCCGATCTCCTGCGGCGAACATTGCATTTTCTTCATCGGACCTGCTACCACCGGGTACGAAATTCGAACTTTTCAAAATAATGTTGAAACGTCGTTGGTCTCGTTACCCGAAGACACGCCAATGGGGTTCGAAAGAATCCAGGGCCAGTTCGTCATTGCCTACTCCGACTTCTTGTTATGGCCGGAGACGGGTAAGAGAATTGCTATTTCGGCCCCCGCTTCACAGTTATTGAGCTGGCAGAACCGACTTGTGGTCGTTACCCCAAACGAATTGTTCGTTACCGAGTAGTCGTCGATTTTTTCGTCTTTTTCATACCAGGCTCAGCAACCGCTCGCCGATACCGACATCATCTATAGACTCACCCGTAAATTAATCCTCAAAATTAAGCCATTTAGAAAGAATCTACTTCAGATGATTCTGGATAAATCAGGAGCCTTTTATGAAATCGACAATGCCTAATCTTAATACCTATCTCGCAGCAATCGTCCTCGCCTTTTCTTCGTTGGCTGGATGCGCGGTCCAACCTGCCGCGAATCGCAACTCGCTCGATATCGACAACGTCAATCAGTGCCGTGATATCTGCTCGTCGGTGGATATGGAGCTTGGGGCGGTCGTGGTCGTCATGAACAACACTGGCTGTGTTTGCGAAGTCGCACAGCGAACCGAAAATGCTGGGGCATCCACCGTTGCAGGAGGGGCAGTGGCGCAGACCGTGCTCCAACAGCAGAACGCACAAAACCGACAACAGGGCATGAAGCCGGTACGTTATTGAAATCTGAGGATTTCATGCCCGGATCTTCGGTTCGGGCTTTGCGAACGCGATCAGCCGAGTAGGATGCGAGGGAACTTTCTCATGAGAATGGGGTCTAACCTCCTAGTCCTCTACTTGGTGTTTGATGTCTATGCTGCAGGACCGAAAACTGGTTCGCCGCCTTCGGCAACGCGACGAAGAAGCGTTCTGCGAACTTGTGCGCGTGTACCAGCACAAGGTTTTCAACGTGATCTATCGGATTCTTGGCGACCGGGCCGAGGCCGAAGACGTCGCGCAGGAAGTCTTTGTCGCGATTTTTAAGTACATCGATGGGTTTCGCGGCGAGTCCAAGTTTTCGACCTGGGTGTACCGGATCGCGACTAACCATGCGCGTAATCGCCTCAAATACCTGAAGCGCCGTTCCTATCGGGACCATCAGAATTTCGAAGACTCCCCGGATTCGGTCAAAGAAAGTTCTCCGCTATCGGCAACCATCGATCGTCCCGATGATTTGTTGCTGGGCAAGGAATTGGAAACCGTGATCCAGGCCGGGTTGGAGACATTAAGTGAGATTCACAGGACGATTCTTGTCCTGCGAGACGTTGAACATCTGTCGTACCAGGAAATCGCCGTGATCGTTGATCTCCCAGAAGGTACAGTGAAGAGCAGGCTCTTCCGCGCACGTGTGGCGTTGAAGGAGTACATCGTGGCGCGCTACGATGAGTGAGGTGAATATGATGGCAGAAATGGATTCAGAGGCGGAGCTGAGCGAGCAGGACATGCTCTTCAACGCATACCTCGAGGGCGACCTTGATGGTGGTGAACGCGAAGATTTTGCCCGGCGCCTAGAGACCGACGCCGAGTTCCGGAAGTCTTGGGAGCAATTCGAAAATATCATGGGCGGCATCCGTCGCCTGCCCATGGAATTTGCGCCCGATGATTTTGTGAATCGTGTGCAGGGTCGCATCCGCTCGCGCTCGAATGGGCGGTTTTTTGCCGACAACATGCTCTTCCGTGAAACGATGCCTTACGAAGTTGTCGCGGTGGTGATGATGATCGTGATGGCCACGACCTACCTGTTTTTTGGTGCGCCAAACGACGTCAAAATGCATGACGTCAAAGATCTTGAGCGGCCTCCGAGTCTTAATACTCCGGGACAAGACGGGGCGCCTTAGGTCGAATCGCAAGTCGCAGGGCGCGGCTGGAAATTTGCTCAAAAAAAAGCGCCGGAACCGAGGTTCTGGCGCTCTAAACTCCGCAAATATACGGGCCCGAATTATTCTCCTTTGACGGTTTCCTTTGCCTTTTCGGCGCCGTCTTTGATCGAATCTCCGGCTTCCTCAAGAGCCTCGCCGGCTTCTTCACCCACGGCTTCGACGGCTTCTCCAACCTCTTCCGAGGCTGTCTTCTTTTCGCAAGCCCACAGTCCGAAGACAGCGATAAATATCAACACATGTAGCTTTTTCATCAAATTCTTCCTTTCAATAGATCCGATAGATCCAACCTGAATCTATCGCTCTTTTTATGGCTTCGACAAGCTCGGGCGCGGAGTCGACAGATGAGCGGACGGTCGCTCCTATTGCAGGGAAGCGGAGGCGTCACGGTCCACGACGATTTCGACCCGGCGATTATTTGCTCGCCCGGTCTCGGTGTCGTTGGGGGCGACGGGGTTCGATTCGCCGAGTCCCTGAGCAGTGATTCGATCCTGCGCGACTCCTTTCTGCACGAGGTAATTTCGCACCGAGTTGGCGCGGTTCTCGGAAAGGCGCTGATTGTCCGAATCCGAGCCCTTAGAGTCAGTGTAGCCCATCACCGTGATGTTCGCGTTGCGCTCACCGGCGAGCACCTGAGCGACCTGGTCGAGGCGAAGCGTGGCTGCAGGGAGCACAGCGAATTTGGCAGTTTCGAACAAGACCGAGCCGTTGAGGGTGATGATCATCCTGGTGGGCTCTTCCTTGATCGTTGCGACCTTCTCGAGTTCAGCGCGCACTCGCGCGAGGTCGGCCTCAAGTTTGGCACGGGCCTCCCGCTCGGCATCAAGCTTCGTGGTCAACTCCGCGATTCGGATTCGCTCGGCGGCAAGCTCTTCCTTGGTCATCTCGCTATCTTCGAGTTTTTCCTCGGCTGCCAAAAGCTTCGCCCTTTCGTCTTGCAGCTGTCGGTTAGTCATCGCGTTAAGATCGGTTTTTGCCTCAAGGCGTGCGGCGAGGTCTTCGCGTGCTTCCTTGTTACCAGTGAGTAACTGCTCGTCCTTGGCTTGTTTGTATTGCTCGGCGATATAAGTCTCCGCCACGACTCCGGCGAGCTCGGCCTTTCTGGTCGCGATATAAGCGAGTGTTGTTGTCGCTTCGTCGTCTGGCCCGAGCTTGTCAAAGGCTTCTTCAGCGGCGGCGAGTGCGTCTTCGGCTGCTTTAAGCTCCGAGGGTGCGTTCTCGGCAGCCCCCGCCTCCGAAACGGTCTTATACGTTGTTCTGGCGTCGATCAAAGATTGGGGTGCGGTCGCGCAGCCGACGATAAAGAGCACGCCGAGGATAAGATTGAGTGGGTGTTTCATATATGTTTGGATCGTTTTCATTTGGTTTTTTCCATGTCAGTTTGAAGTTGATCGATGCGCTCTTGAGCTTGTTCGACCTCAGCGCGAGCTGCGTCTTGCCGCAACATTGCCAAAGCCAGTTCGGCGTCTGCGTCTGCTCGCATCAGCGCCAGTTGCGCACCGCGTTCATTGCCGTCTTTCTTGAGGCGAACGGATTCCTCGGTTGCGTCCTTGGCCAGCTGTAAATGAAGTTTGGCTTGGGGGTTGTCGACGATGGAGCGTTCTTCGGCCGCAGCGATCTTGCCGATGGGGCTTTCGACGTTCGGCAGGTCCACAGAGGCGCAGCCGACCATGAGGGTGAGAAGGACGAAAATTGATATCTTCATAAATTCCATGGGGTGAGCAAATCGCTCACCGGTAGAGGGAAGTCGGTAAAAAAATAAACAGACAGGCTCAATACGACTGTGTGCACGTCGTGTGCCACTGTTTCGATTTTGGTCAAAAACGCGCGGGGCCATACGGGCTGCCGCCTGGAGACGATGGAGCCAAATTGAAGCCGTGAAGATATCGGTCATTTTGACTGACACGCCGTTCGTTTTGACCGCATTGTTGTTTATCTTAATTATTTATTATGTGATGCTTTGCCGCGTTAAGCGCCCCCATTAAATTTAAGGAACCCATGCGCGTAGATGACCTACAACATCAGGAGCTCTTGCGTCTGGACGCCGAGGGCGGACTCATTCATTTTGCCGGGCATCGCGCGCTCTTGGTCGATGCCGTCGCGATGGGTTTGCACCGCAAGTACTTGATCGAAAACTTCGGCAACACCGCTGCTCGCGCCGTCCTGACGCAGTTCGGCTTCGCACATGGGTGGCGCATGGCGGACGCGATGCGTGATGAGTTCGAATGGGACACGGATGAAGAGCGTCGCCTCGCCGGGAACCGAATTCACCGCCTGGAGGGGCTTTTCCGAACGCAGCCGGGCAGTGAAGACCCGTTAAGCGAGGCGGGCGCCGTCTTATTATCGTCCTACGAAGCAGAGCAACACCTGCTTCATTTTGGTCAATCGGAGTCGTCTGGGTGTTGGACGATCTCAGGCCTCATCAGTGGCTACTTGAGCAATACGGCCGGCAAAGAGATCTTCGTGCTTGAGGACCGATGCATGAGCCGTGGCGACAGTGCATGTCATCTCGTGGGGCGTTCAAGAGACGAGTGGGGCAGCGAGCGCGAACCCGACCTGACCTTCTTTGAAAACACCCGTTTGGAAGAGTGTCTCAACGTGTCGCTGGCGCGCGTGATCAGGACATTGAAGGAGGTCGAGGCGAAGCTCCAATCACATCGCAAGATATTAAAGGCGGTCGTTCCCGAGGTGGTCGAACCCTTTGGCATCATCGCAAAGAGCTCGGCGATGCAGAATGCAGTAACACTCGCCCGCCGCGCCGCGTCGGTCGACGTCACGGTGCTGATCTCAGGGGAGAGTGGTGTGGGTAAGGAGCGGATCGCCCGGCTCATGCACGACGAATCACCACGCTCGAACGGCCCCTTCATTGCCGTCAACTGCGGTGCGATCACCGAGTCCCTGCTAGAGAGTGAGCTCTTTGGTCATAAGCGCGGCGCGTTCACCGGAGCAGACTCCGATCGTGTTGGCCTCTTTGAGGCCGCGACGCACGGTACGATCTTGCTGGACGAGATCGGAGAGGTCTCCCTTGGAATGCAGGTCAAACTCTTGCGCGTGCTGCAAGAGCGCGAGGTGCGACGCGTCGGCGAGAACCAAAGTCGCCCTTTTGACGTGCGTGTTGTGGCCGCGACGAACCGCTCGCTCATGCGCGATGTCGCGGACGGCAAGTTCCGCGAAGATCTTTATTATCGGCTTCGAGTGGTCGAGCTGAGCGTTCCGCCGCTGCGAGCGAGACCCGATGATATCTTGCCGCTCGCTCGGATTTTGTTGGCGAACGCGGCAATTCGAATGTCTCGGGAGGTGAGAACCTTCTCGCCCGTGGTCGCAGACCAGCTGCTTCGGTACCACTGGCCCGGTAACGTCCGCGAGCTTGAGAATACCATGGAGAGAGCGGCGGCTCTGGCACAGGGGGAGAGGGTCGAGCTCGGAGATCTGCCTGAAGAGCTGAGAGCTGCGCCTCGTCACCCAAGGGCTAACAGTGAAAAGATTCTTTTGTTGAACGAGGTCGAGAGAGAGTACATCGAGTCGGTGCTGAAGCTGAACGATGGCAATCGTACTAAGACGGCGGAACTGCTCGGGATTGGCCCGTCGACCTTGTATCGCAAACTCAAGGCCTACGAGGCCGAGGGCGATTTCGAAACATCCATGTAACTTACCAACCCCAAACGGGATGCCTGCCGACCAATCGCCGGGCGCACCAATCACAATTGCTCGGCGAGCTCCATCCAGCGTTCTAACGAGGCCTCGAGTTCGGAGTTAACGTCTGTTCGCTCCTTCATCAGCGCTCCCAGCGCATCAAAATCGCTCGCCTGCTCGGCCATCTCTTTGTCGATGACCGGCAGACGTTTTTCGAGCACCGCGATTCGTTTTTCGAGGGTCTCGTACTCAAGCTTCTCTTTGAACGTGAGCTTGACCTTTTCCTTAGCTGGCGCGGCGACCACTGCCTCCGGAGCTGCTGCTACCGAAGGCTTCGCGACTTTTTTTTTTCTAACGCCGCCTGTTCCAACTTCCACTCAGCGTACGCAGAATAGTTGCCAGGGAACTCGGTGATTTCGCCGCCTTCGTTGATGACCAAAAGGTGATCGACGGTTCGGTCCAAGAAATACCTATCATGGCTGACGACCAGCAGAACGCCCGGGAAGGTATCCAGGTAGTCTTCGAGTTCGGCCAAGGTATCGACGTCGAGATCGTTGGTCGGCTCGTCCAACATGATGACGTTGGGTTTCGACAACAGGGTGCGTAGCAAATAGAGGCGTCGGCGCTCTCCACCCGACAGGGTCTTGATGATCGACTGTTGCCGGTCCTTGTTGAACCCAAAACGGTCCAGCATCTGCGACGCGCTGACGGTGCCGGTGCTGGTCTCGATCGAGTTCGAGATTTCCTGAATGTACTTGTGCACACGCATTGAATCGTCGAGTTCGAGCGATTGCTGGTCGTAGTAGGCAAATTTGACGGTCTGCCCGATTTCGACTGAGCCCGAATCGGGCTCGAGTCGGCCGCAGCACAGGTTCATCAGCGTTGATTTACCCGCACCGTTTGGCCCCACGATGCCCACACGGTCGCCTTTGGGGAAAAAGTAGGTGAAATCCTTGATGACCTGTTTGTCGCCAAAGCTCTTTGAGGCGTGTTCGATCTCGATGATTTTTCGGCCCAATCTGGAGCCCTGGAAGTCGAATTCCATCTCGTCTTCTTGCACGACCTTGCCCGTTTGCAGGGCCACTGCGCGGTCGATTCGAGATTTGGATTTGGTGGTTCGCGCCTTGGGACCACGTCGAAGCCATTCGAGCTCCTTTTTGGCCATCTGCTTGCGCTTTTGTTCCGAAATCGCGTCGAGTTCTTCGCGATGGGCGCGTCGCTCAAGGAACGATGAATAGTTGCCCGGATGGCGTTCGATCGTGCCGTCGTGGATTTCAAGAATCACGTTGGCGACACGGTCCAAGAAGTACCGGTCATGGGTGATAAGCAGGATCGAATACGAACGCGAGGCCAGATAACCTTCGAGCCATTGAACGGTATCGACGTCCAAATGGTTGGTTGGCTCGTCCAAGATCAGAAGGTCGCAAGGCCGAATCAGCGCCTGCGAAAGCGAAACGCGTTTTTGCTGTCCACCGGACATGGTTCCAACGATCTGGTTTTCGTCTTCGATTCCCATGCGCAACAGGATGCTTCGTGCGTCGGACTCCAGAGTCCATCCACCAAGGGCGTCCATGCGCTCTGAGACCGCCGTGACGCGATTTTGCACGTCCATATTGGTTGGGTCCGCCGTCATGGCTGTCAACGCGTGCTCGTACTCTCTGACGACCTGGAAGACCTCGCTTGGGTCGTCCAGAACGGCATCGATGGCCGAAAGGGTCTCGTCGAGCTCAACCTTTTGGCCAAGATAAACGATATGCGCGTTGTTATTGCGGATGATGCGGCCGTCGTCGGGCGGCTCAAGGTCCATCAACATGCGGACGAGCGTCGTTTTACCGGTGCCATTACGCCCGATGATGCCGACTTTTTCGCCGGTTTCGATGCCGAACGTGACTTTATCAAGGATGGTTCTTGGACCAAACGACTTCTGAAGATTTTCTACGCTTATAATAACCATTAGATCGCAGCCCTCTCTTGCTGCTTAATCACATTGATAAGTTTTCCGACCGTAAGACCCTGCGTCAGGATTGACGTCACAACGACCGCATAGGTCGCCGTCAGAATGAGCTCACGTCCGGGAAACTCCGGGAGCGAAAGTGCGAGCGCGACCGAAATGCCACCCTTGATGCCGCCCCAAATGAGGATACGGCGAGTGCCAGTTACGAAGGTCATGCGCCGCCGAAGGATGTTGATGGGGATAAGAACAGAAACGGCTCGTGCGGTCAGATTCAGCACGATGATGAGGCCGGCTGCCGTTAACGTGAGCTGATTGAACTCGAAAGCCAGAACTTCGAGGCCGACCAACAAGAAGAGGACGGCATTGAGTGCTTCGTCGATGAAGGACCAGACGGTGTCGAGTGATTGTTCGGTCTGTGCCGACATCGCGTCCTTGCGGCCTTGGTTGCCAACGAGCAGACCGGCAACCACACAGGCAAGTGGCGCCGAGGTATGCAGACGAAACGCGACCAGCGAGACTCCCATGACCATCGAGACCGTAATCAGCGTTTCGAGGTTCGGCTCGTCGAGGTCTTTGAGGGCCAGATAAGTGATCCAACCAGCCCCAAGCCCAAGTAATACGCCGCCGACGACCTCTTTTGTAATGAGGAGCACGATGCCTGTGGCGTCCATCGTAGCGCCGCCATCGGCCCCACCGACAGCAATGGTTAAAAGCACGGTGAAAATCACGACGCCCACACCGTCGTTAAATAAGGATTCGCCGACGACTTGAATTTCTACGGGTTTGGGCGCGCCAGCGGCTTTCATGATGCCAAGGACAGCGACGGGATCGGTGGGTGAAATCAGAGCACCAAAAACGAGGCACCAAATCAGCGGGACCTCTTGGCCAAGCATGCCGAGGATGCCAAAGGTTCCAAAGCCGATGAGCGAAGTGCTGATACACACGCCCACGCTGGCCAAGCTGATGATGGGCCATTTGAATTTGTTCAGGACAGTCATGTCCGTGTGCAGCGCGCCAGCAAAGAGCAGGAAGCTCAACATTCCGCGCATCAGCGCTTCCGAGAAGTTCACGTCTTCGAGTGCCAGGCGGCGCAATTCTTCGCCCAAGTGCCAGTCTGTGAACACGGCATCGGCGCCCAGAACGGCCATCGACGCCATCAAACCGGCGATCATCATCGCGATGGCAAATGGCAGCTGGAAAAGCCGATAGTTCAGGTAACCGAAAATCGAGCCCAAAACGAGCAATATGGCGACTGTCTCAAACATGGAAGCCCAGGGTTCTTTCGAGAATCCAGTAAATTGAAATTCCTAAAGCGATGACACTCAGTCCTATAACGACCTTGCGTTCAAACGCTTTGCCCACCAACCAACGTCGTGCGGGGAAGAGCAGCAACACGATGCCGAGCTGTCCGAGTTCGACGCCGATATTGAAGCCTGCCAACGCTGGCAAGAGTGCTTGCGTTGGGAGGCCCACATTATCGCGAAGGACGTACGAGAACCCAAACCCATGCACAAGCCCAAAAATGAAGGTGATCGCGACAAGGTAGCGTGGTGGTTCACGTCGAACCATCGTTTCAATGGCCACGAATGCGATGGTCAGGGCTATCGCGGGCTCGATCACCGCCGGCGATAGATTTACGAGATTCAGCGCGGACAGACCCAACGTGATCGAGTGGGCGAGCGTGAACGACGACACCACCCAGACCATGCGTTTGAAACCGGCGGCGATCAGAATCAAAAGAATCACAAAGAGCACGTGGTCCGGGCCAAGGATGATGTGTTCGAGTCCTTCGACCAGATAACGCACAAAAACATCAAGCCCACCGAGTTCCGGTTCGGCGACCCTCAAGTCGAAGGTCGGAAACGCAGAATTGAAGGCCGTGGTCTGAATCTCATCGCCAAGTTGAATGCGGGCAAAGTGTCGATAAGAGCCAGTCGATTCCAGCAAAACGGTGTTCGTGAACTTGATCACGCCCAAGGGCAGCGGGCATTCGAAGGTTTTCAGGTACCAGAAGGCATCCAAAGCCTGAGCCAGCGGTGCGGCTTTGATTTCGACCACTTTGCAGGGTTTTCCGTCGTTTTCGACCAGAATATGCGCGTCAACATAGGCGCCAAGTGCGGCGTACCGCGGGGCGAGCTCGGCTGGAGCGGTCACGCCATCAAAGTCTTGGTCAAAGTTTAGGAAGTCCGCGGCGTCGCGGCCAGGAAAGGCCAGCATGGTCTCGACCGTGCCAGTGTCCTTGTCGACATTCGCCACGAAGGTGCTGGCGCCGGTTTGATGAGCGTCGGCCACGGCCACGAAGCCAAAACAAAACATCAATATGGTAAACAAGCGGATCATCAAAACCTGTATCGGTACTTTTAGGCGTTGGGTCAACTGCTGGTCAGGAATAGGACAGGGGGGTAGATATGCTATATCCGTGTTGAAACGCTGCCCTCGGAGGGCAAGATGGCCGCTAAAAAACCAAAAGAAGAAAAAGCAACGAAACCCAAAAAGTCGGCGAAATCAGGCCCTAAGGCGGTGTCGGCGGATTTTGGATTTCGAGCGTATCTGGAAAAGAGCAAGGACCTGGGCACGAGTCTGCTCCTGGTGATTCCGCTTTTTGTGGTCTACCAGATCGGCGTGCTGGCAACCGGCGGTGTGCGCAACGGCGTGGACTTTTTATCGGACGCGATGTGGCTGATCAGCGACGGTCAGACGCTGAACTACCTTGGGATCAACGTCGCCATTTTGCTAGGGTTCATCGGTTTAACCCTCTATTTGCGCCGGAAAGGGCATTTTTCGCCGGGCGTTTTCCCTTATGTTTTGGCCGAGTCTGCGATTTACGCGATGTTTCTGGGCACCGCGATTCTACAAA
>JBFFMO010000046.1:0-12520 GCA_041554035.1 Allomicrovenator sp.
ATGGCCGGCGGCGGCGGGGGCTACTTCGATACAGGGCAATTCCTGGAGCTTGGCAACGTCTCGCACTCCAACCTCTTGGTTTCGATTCAAAACGCTTTTGGCATCGAGTCGCCGACATTCGGTGATCCTCGATTCTGCACCGGACCGCTCAGCGGAATCACGCGTTAACAAGCGTATTCCGAACCTTGGATTATCGGCCTGATTCCTTGGATTTCAGGAACAGGTTCAGGTATAGGTGCCGCGTTCTTTGTCCTATTTCGTTACGACCCGTGAGGGATGGTTTTGGCATACCTTGAAGGCAGAAACGGCAGCGAAGGAGCCCAGGTGGTTCCGCTCGCTTTAGCCCGCCTTGAAAAACTCATTGAAGCACGTCTGGCTGACGTATTGCCTGAACATCAGGACCTTGAACAATTTATCCGTGTGAAGGTTCTCGAACCCACCAACGGCCAGAATTTCCCCGTGGACTCTGAGTTCTACGACGGACTGATCGACCGCATCATGGAATCGCTCACCGAAGCACTCTTCGAAGAAGCTGAACACCACGACTTGGAAGACGGCTCCGACGAATTCCAGATGCCTTCAGCGTTCGCATCCGAAGTCGCGACCCACCCGGGCAACTGTGACTTCTTTATCGGTAAAATGCGTTGTCAGCAGTGCAAGAAAATCTCCGCAAACGACACTTCAACGCATTGCGAGACCTTCCTTCGTGACGTCCCAGATGGCTCCACGCTTGGTCTTGGTGACTATGTAGGACCCGTCGATGTCCACAAACGCCCCGACTACTACCAGCCACGACACGAACAGGAAGGCATCGACCTTCATGTGTTGGAGGGGTGGGAATGCGCCCATTGTCATCAGGTGAATTGGGCCGAAGTCGTCGTTCGTGATGAGCATGTGGCGAGCGTCTGGTCGATCAAGCTATCCCGCGATACCCTGATGCGTGCTCACTTGATATCATCTGAGTGCGTGGAGCTGGCCTCCAAGCTATCGGGCAAACAACCTTGGGAGCTGTTTGAAGCCGACATCGTTTCCGTCCTACTCGATCATATCTAATGCTTACACGCGTCGCTAAACGTATTCTGATCGTTGGTGCCGGGGCCGTCGGACAGGTCTATGGCCGACATCTCACCCTTGCGGGTTGTGATGTGAGTGTCCTGGTGAAACCCAAGTACGCCAAAGACGCCAAAGATGGCTTCTGGCTGCACCAGCACCGCCTTCGTCGCACCGAACCCATCGTCCAATTTAAGCCCGATAACGTTTATACCGATATCCCCTCGGCGCGCGGAATTTGGCACCAGATCTGGATCTGCGTGCCCACACCGGCGGTCTACGAACCGTGGATCGACGAGCTCGCGCGCTACATGACTGGAGAATCGACGATCGTTACGTTCCAGCCGGGACTCGACGAATACGAGCATATCTGCACCAAATTCGATCCCGAACGGGTCGTTCAGGGCATGGTCGGCATGATTTCTTATCAGGCGCCCCTCCCTGGAGAACACCTTGAACCGGGCGTGGCGTATTTGTTTCCTCCCTTCGCGCCTTCGACGTTTGGTGGCCAGCGCGAACGAGCAACCTCGGTGGTCGAGCTCCTGCATAAGGGCGGTTGCCCGGCAGCGGTTCGGATGGATGCCAACGAGCAAGCGATGCTCGGAACCTCCATGCTCACGCCCATGATCGCGGCTTTAGAAGTTGCCAACTGGAGCTTCAAGACGTTCACCTCGAGCCCCCTGCTCCCGCTTGCGTTGGATGCATCGGCTGAGGCGGCCATCATCGTCGAAGCCAAATCAGGCGCCAAATCATGGTTGATGCCCAAGATTCGTCATCCATTTGTGTTCAAGACGCTTCTGCCCTTGGCCGAGTCGCTGACCCCATTTCCGCTTCAAAAGTACCTGCAATACCATTTTTCGAAGGTGCGCCCGCAGACCATTGGAAATATGCGACAATTCCTCGAATACGGCACGAGCTATGGGACTTCGACGGTGGCCCTGAAGGAACTCGCTGACCATTGGTACGACGAACTCACCTCGGCCCAAAGCACCTCCATGGCGGTGCTCGCCGAACTGCCCGACCCCATGGATGACATGGTTTATCCGATTCCGGGTGAGCCCTATGACGAACCGGCTCCCGTCCCGAGCGTCAGCGCTAGCTTTGCCGCCGTGAACACGCCGGTCCTTGCCGCCCCGATTGTGGCCGACGAGGAAGAGATCCCAGATGCGACGCCGCTTCCCGCAGGAATCATCCACGCCGAAACCGTCGCAGCAGTCCTGATCCCCGCTCCAAAACTGGCGATCATCGCAGACGAGCCCTTGCATGATATCCAAGACGACCACACGCCGCTCCCAGGCTCCGACGAATGAGTGAACGACCCGCGATCCTCAACACCGACCCTCAATTCAGAGGTTGGACAAAACCCGGCCCTTTGCCCGATCTGGATGCTGAATACGACCGACTCGACGACGAGACCGTGGACGCTCTGAGCGGTCATTTTCGTATCTGGCAGCTGCGCAACGGACACCGATTTTCAACCGACGATATCCTGACAGCCTGGTACGGCACCGTTTGTGCGCCATCGCCCGACCGAGCGCTCGACCTTGGAAGCGGACTTTCTTCGGTCGCGATGACCGCCGCCTGGCGCCTGCGTCATGTGCAATTCGTGACGATCGAGGCCCAAGAACGAAGCTTTGAACTTGCTCAGAAGAGCGTCCGCTACAACGGGCTCAGTGATCGTTTTGACATGCGCCTTGGTGATTTTCGCTCCGAAATTCTGGGCGACGACGAGAAGTTTGACCTGATCTTTGGCAGCCCACCCTACTGGCCTCCAGAAAACGGCGTTCTCTCAGAACACCCTCAGAAGGTCGCCTGTCGATTTGAGATGCGCGGGGACGTTGCCGACTACGCAACCACCGCCGCGGCTCACCTGACGCCAGGAGGCCTCTTTGCATGCGTGTTTCCTGGCGACCAACGCGAACGGGTGGAAGCTGCTGCCGATTCTGCCGGCTTGAAAATCATTCGCCGAAAAGCAGTGCACTTTCGTGAGGGCGATCCACCACGAATTGACCTATACGCCATGCACTTGGCTCAGGACCTTCCTGACGATTTCCAGACGCATTTCGAAGAACCGCTGATCATTCGGCGGCTCGACGGAAGCATCGACACCGCGTACGCAGCCATCAAGCTGTCGTTCGGCTTCCCTCCCTAGGTCCTTGTTCATGATTGTACTGACGACTTTTAACGCGAAGTACATTCACGCGGCATTTGGTCTGCGCTATCTGCAAGCCAATATGGAAGAGCTCCAAGCCGACACGTCGCTTGTTGAACTCACGATCCATACCCGCCCCATTGATGCACTCGAAGAAATTCTCGCCCTGAATCCGAAGATCGTCGGGCTCGGTGTCTACATCTGGAATATCCGAGAATCCCTCGACTTTGTGCACCTGATCAAGAAAGTCCGCCCTGATATCATCGTGGTTTTGGGCGGCCCTGAGGTCTCGCACGAAACAGACGGGCAACCGATCGTCGAAGCCGCTGATTATGTAATCACCGGCAATGCAGACCACGAATTCCGCGAGCTCTGCCGGCTCCTTCTGAACGGCGAGTCTCCGGTTTCGAAGATCATTCATGCGGCTCCGGCAGACCCGGACAGCCTGAAACTGCCTTATGACCTCTACACCGACGACGATATCGCCAACCGCGTGTGTTACGTCGAAGCCTCGCGCGGCTGCCCTTTCAAATGCGAGTTTTGTCTCTCGTCGCTGGATAAATCCGTCCGAACCTTCGACATGGATGTATTTTTAGGCGAAATGGAAAAGCTTTGGGATCGCGGACTTCGCCAATTCAAATTTGTGGACCGAACTTTTAATTTAAGAGTCGATTTTAGCACCGCAATTTTGAACTTCTTTCTGGCAAGAATGGATGCAGAGACCTTCATTCATTTCGAGATGGTTCCCGATCGCATGCCCGAAGAACTGCGCGAATTAGTTCGGCAATTCCCGGCGGGTTCGCTGCAATTCGAGGTCGGCATTCAGACCTTCGACATCGACACCGCGGCGCGGATTTCCCGACGACAAAACTACGAAAAACTCGAAGATAATTTCCATTTTTTGGCCACGGAAACTGGCGTTCATGTGCACGCTGACTTGATTGTCGGCCTGCCAGGCGAATCCATGGAGTCCTTTGGCCGCGGCTTCGATCGCCTGCTGGCCATGAACCCTCAAGAGATTCAGGTCGGGATTTTGAAGCGCCTTCGTGGCACCCCGATTATTCGCCATGACGCTGAATATCAGATGGTCTGGTCAAACTCAGCGCCCTACGAAATCCTGTCAAATAGCACCCTCGATTTTGCGACGCTTCAGGTCCTTCGAAGGTTTGCGCGGTATTGGGATTTGGTGGGCAATTCCGGCAACTTCCCCCAAAGCCTTCCGCTGATGTGGCAAGAGGGCTCGGCCTTTGAGAGCTTTTTGCATTTTTCGGTCTGGTTGCACGACCGCACACAAACAGCCCACGGCATATCGCTCAAACGACTTGTCGATTTATTATTCGAATATTTTGTGGACGTGAAAGGGCTCGACAAAGACAAAGTCGCCCTCGCCCTGCTCGCCGATTGGCGTCGCGGCCGCCGCTATAATACCCCAGATTTACTCAAGCCCTGGACCGACCAAATCAAGGTCGTCGAGGAAGCCGAATCGACTCTGCCTCAACGCCAACAACGCCACATCAGTGAGCAGTGAGCGATGAGCGGCGAGCAGTTTGATGCCAACGCTGGAGCCGACGCGGTGATTTGTGATTCGGTGCGCGGGCTCCAGCCCGGCATTCATAACCTCCGGATTCTTCGAATCCAAATGACGACACGTTGCCCCGGGTTTACACCCTGTAAACCTATCTCGTTGTAATTAATAATCATTCCATTGGAATAAGTACCATTCCCCCCTATCATGACGAACTCCACCAATCATGGCGGGTGGGCTTCGGAAATGAAGAAACCAAATGGCAGATTCCAGATATGACATCTGCGGATCTGACCATTCTTGTTACTTGGAATTCGATGAGACAAATCACAAAAACCGCTCCGATGATCCTGTTGTTGGTCTCATGCGTCGGAGAGGATTTGCCGACCGTGACTCATCAGGAAGAGGTGTTGGAGAAACTAGGCTCGGCCCTGCGTTCAGATGGCGATGTAATCGCGTCGATCAGCCCTCATGTGGTTTCTGGCTGCATGGTGGGCGCTTGGCGGATGGTCGGTTCGTTACTGACATCTACGACCGCGCAAAGCCAGATATTGGTCGGAAATCAATGCGACCAGCCGTTCACAATCATGAATCGACACGAAAACGTTGGTGACGTCGTCGCGCGCTTTGAAACTTCGGTCGGCACTGCCACTTGGTGTGGATGGTTCCCGGAGTTTACGAATTGGGTGCCTATGCAAATTCAACCAGGCGAAATCATCACGTTCTACGCACCCATGAATGGCGTGAAGCTCGATGCTGGGGAAGACGTTGGACCTGCCGTTTCACTCTTGTGGCCTCGGCCAGACGGCCCAGCGCCGAAAACCTGTTGCAGCATCGAATGTGATTCTAAAACCCGGATTATCGAGCGCTTTGAAATCAACCTCAGCCCGCAAAGCGAGGAATATCTGACGGCAGAATTATTAAGGAAACAACGATGAGAACTCTAATTTTGCTTGCACTGCTTGGATTTTGTGGATGCAGTGACTCCAATGATTCCTCGAATAACAACACTTCGATGGATGCCGGAAATCTCACCGATGCACACCTAGATGCCCAGTCCAACGACGCGAATGGCATCGACGCCGAAAACGACGAAGGGATCGACTCAGCGGAAGCCGACACAGCCGATATGGCACCGGAGGCCATGTGGATCAGCGGAGACCCGAGCACTTTGAACGACTGCAACGCCGTCTGTGAAAGCGCTGGTTTTCTGTGTGAAGAGGGCACAACCTTTTTTGATGGCGGAGGACTTCGGGCAGACTACGACGACGATTCAGAGTTGGTCTTATCGTGTGACGACCTGCCTCCGGCGACTACCTCTACGTTCGATGGAATGGGTACGACAAACTTGGTGGCTTACTCTTGCCGGTGTGTGGTTCAATAGTCTGGGTCTCGACCCGGCGCACCAACCGCAGGCCTAGCCGGAGCCTGGCGGACCCATCGCAGGCCAAGCTGGAGTCTGGCGCGCCAATCACCTCGTCGAGTCGACGACAGCGACGGCCGGCATCCTACCGGCAGTGCCATGGAGTGCCAAATATGTCAGACACTTACATCGAAACCACTGTGGTTGTCGGACGACATTTATCTCGATACGTTCAAATCTCTGAACAAATCCGACATGGGGCGAGCTTATGAAAACAGGTTGGCTACTATTATTCTCCATCGCCTTGGCGTGTGATTCGCCGAACGAGCCAAGTCCGTGGGTCTTAGAGCCCAATATTGCAGCCCAACCATCAGCGCGTTTATTTCCGTATCAACCCGCCACAACCCCAGCTGGAGGTGGTGAGGTGGCGTATACTTTCACCGTTATAGACAATTTTGATGGCTTAGGTCTTCCAGAATCATTGCATTTCTTAGCCGATGATTCCTTACGCACTGAGAATGATATCAAAACAGTCTGGGTTCGACTTCCAGCGGAAGTCCTTGGATACGAGGCTTTTTTTGAGTGCCCTGCTCCGCCTGCATGGCTATCTCATTATTCAAAAGTTGAAATCGCACCGGGTATTAATGCTTCTTGCAGAATTGCTCCGCTACGATTCTATTTGCGCATCACTTTAGACAATCTCGGTTTGGAGCTTTGGGATCACACAAACCCTCGTATTGCAATGGGACTTAGGCCCGATGATATGGTTTATGAGTGGCGACTTTATGATGGGTCAATGCCTGGCCCTTACTACGATTTCGGATACACCCTTTATGGCCCTAAATCTGACGAGTCATATGGTGGACGGCCGCTGTGACCCCTCACTGCTTACCGCAGTTTTGCCATAACCAATCACAGCCAGGCTGGAGCCTGGCGGACCCATCACAAATCACCTAGTCGACTCCAGCGTCGGCATCAAACCGCTCACCGCTAACTGCTCACGGCCAACCGCTCACCGCTCACTGCTCACCGCAGTCTCACTCCGCACTGCTCGCGGCCAGCAGCGTTGGGAAGTCGTCGACCAGGTTGGCGGCCAAAGCCAGCGGCACCTCGACGGCTCCTCGAGTGAAATTCGACTGCACAAACCACTTTTCGCCGCCATCGGTAGAAGGCGTTTTGAAGAATTTAATCTGAGTGATTTTACCTTCTGAGCTCGCCTTCAATTCCAGGACCTGAACGGCATCACCGATCGAATCAGGAGAGCCAATCGAGCGCACGCGAAGGAATTTATCGAGCCAGGTTTTGGCGCTCAGATTGGCGACTTCCGTGCCTTCCGAAGCCCAAAAGGCAGCGCCTTGATCCGAGGCGTTTTTCTGGACAAAAGTGGCCGATTTTTCTCCGTTAGAAATCGTAACTTTTTCTATCTTGGCCATGTCCGGTTCAAGCAAACGACGCTCCGGTAGACGCTCGTCTGCTCGGATCAAAGGACGCAAAAGCCCACCGTCCACCAAGAAGACCTTCTTAGACTCGACATCGCGCACGTAGGTGTTGCGATGGCCATAACCTTCTTCGCCCACATCAAATACGCGCGTCTTGCCTTTGCTCACGACTTCAAGCTTGCCGCGGGGTTCGTCCAGACCGAACTCCTTGAGTCGCTCGGGGGTCGTTTCCATGGCGCGTAAGGCGATAAAGGGCGTCAACATCGCAAAGACCGGTTCAACCGTCATCCCGCCTTTGAAAGCCTTTTTGACGGTCTTCGTCTCTCCAACTTTGATGTCCGCGGCGTCAGGCAATTGATGAGGATCGGCAGGCGGGACGATGGCCGCGGATTCGCGGGTCGTCTCAACCCAGACGTATTCGCCCAAATCGTCTTTTTTTCGTGTGATTGAAACGCTGAAGTCTTTGTTCGAATAACGGATTTCGCTCAAATCGTTCTCGGCGATATCCAACACCAGAACTCCGTCCTTAAGGCGCGGATTTTCTTCGTGCGTCCAGGAGAAATAGGACCCCACAAGTGCGATGATAAGCAGGGCTGAATAAATGGCGACCGTTCGATTCATTGTGCACCTCGGACGCGGCGGCGAGTTCGGATCAACCCAATCACCATCAATATTGCCGGGAAGCCCAGAACGGTGGTGTAGAACCAACCTGCCTGACCTTCTTTTGTATGCTGAATCCGCACGTCTTCTTCGTTTTCTTTGGTGCCCGAATACGCTTCGGTTCGCGCCAACCAATTAGTCGTATCGGCCATGAACTGCTGATTACCCCGCACCACGGCGGCCAAATCCGAGAACATCGTCGCGTCGCCCGTGACGACCGCTCGCCAGCTCTTCGCGCCGTTACCCGTCGATGCAATCACCACAGGCCGCGCTCTTTTGGATTCCGTGTCCTTATCGAATTCGAGGTTCTGGTTCATGTCCGCCCAGGTCTGGTCGCTCGAACGAACGGTGACGATCGGATTACCGGTGGCTCCCGCCAGCATGTCGATGCCAGCAGCCATGGACAACATCACACCGCTGGGCTCAGCCGCCAAAACGACGGTCGAGGGATGAGTCGAAAACGTCCCGATCGTGATGTTCACCCGGTCGTATTTTCCTCCCGAAATCGAGACAATTTGCTGCTCAGACGCCAAAATACCGGCATCTTTTTTGACTCCGATAAAGCTCAGCAGGTCGCTAAGGGAGTCTTTGGTCTCGATGATTTGCCCCGGCATCGTGGGTTCAAGCGCCAGAATCAACGAGCCGCCTCGTTCCAGATAGCGAGTGATCGCAGCGATTTCCGCTGGCAAAAAGGGTTTTTCTGGTCCCAGAATAATAAGCATGTCTGCATCTTGCGGAATCTCTTCTGCCAGACCGTCCGCCATGCCAATCGTCTTCAAGCTGATGTTGAAATACTCCATCAACTGCTTGAAACCACCGAGCGCCCGCTGTGGAGGCTCGTTACGGTCCCAGGTAAGCTCGCCGTGGCCTCGAGTGACGTAGGCCTTCAGTTCGCCCCGCGCCATGCTCAAAAACGCCTTACCGACGATCTCATCAAGCTTACGAAGGTTGCGACGGGCATCTTTCATGTCCGCGCCCACATTGACCAACTGCGTGTTGAGCGGTTTGCCGCCGGCTTCCGGATTTTCTTCGCTGATCGCGATGAAACCGTTATTTCGGACCTTCAAATCCTGAGCAAGCTTGGGCTCTTCGGCCTGGTCGACGATTTCGACCGAAAGCGTAGGCCCTTCAAGGGGCTCGAAATATTTAATCAGGTCAGGCAACACATCCGACGAAGTCGGCTGGAAAATCCGAACCACGACCGGCTTTTTAAGCGACTTCACAATCGCTGCCGTCGTCGTTCCAGGTTGAGACGTCTTAAAGTACGAAAAATCCCAGACCTTCGAATGACGCGAAGCGATGAAATTAATTGGGAAAACCAACGAAATCCCCAGCGCCGCAATCAGACCGTAACTCATCGCCTGTTGAACACGGCGAGTGGGCATCATGACCGGAGACGTCTCGATCGCTCGGTCCACGGTGAAGAGAGGGAGCGTTCCGCAGAGCCAAATGATGGGCCAAATGGCCCCAAACACGCCCTGCCAGCGGGATTTCATCACATCTTCAAAACCGACAAGGTCGACAAATCCGTCGGTTGAAATCGCATAAATAACCAACGCGACCGACGCGACAGCTGCCATCACCAAAGCTCGGGTATGCGCCAGACGCACACCGGCATCATCCGATGCCCCGCGGTCACGCGTTCGCAAGTAGACCGAGAGTCCAATCGCGACCAGACCCGCAAAATCCGCAATCCATCGCACTGCGTCGTAGGATCCGAGCAGGCGCTCTCCCGCAAAGATTGCTGCCATTCCCAAAAAATAGGCCATCAATGAAACGCTCATTTCCACCTCCTCGCCCCAAAGACCCGCGTCGCGAGCATCAGGAATCCGAAGGTGAGCGAGAGCAAATACACGACGTCTTTGGTGTCGATTCGCCCTTCCATGAACGTGGTTCGAAAATGCCGATCAAAGAGGCTCATATACGACAGGACTGAATCCAGCGGCGCGTCAGCCACCTTGGCCAACAGCCACGATATCAACAAAAATACCGTAAGAACGCTGCCGATCACGGCCGCAACAAGCTGCGACCTCGAAAGGGTCGAGGCGAAGGTGCCGATGGCCGTCACGGCCGAGCCGATCAAGATCAGCCCCAGGTACCCCGACATCACGTGACCCATCGAGACTTTGCCGTTCACCATGATCATGGCCGGCATATAGGCCGTCGCCAAAATAAGCAGCGTCAAAAACATCAACGCCGACAGGAATTTACCACCGATTATTTGCCAGTCGGTGAGCGGCGATGAGTCCAACAAAACAATCGTATTATTTTGTTTTTCTTCAGCCACCAGACGCATCGTGAGCAATATCGCCGCGATCGTCGTTGTCCCAAATGAAAAATAATAAAAATCCCTAAGGACTTCGAAGCTCAATCGAGGCCGGTCCGTCAGCGCAAAAGCATTAAATAAAAGACCGTCGATGATCAGGATCACGGCGGCTACGATATAGCCCCAAATCGAGTTAAAATACGAAGACAGCTCGCGGCGTGTCACCAGCCATAAAGCGTTCACGCGGCCTCCACTTCTTCAGATTTTGGCAGCTCAGGCGTTTCCCGAGTCAAACCAATGAACACAGACTCAAGCTCACTCGACGAGTGGTCGGCCATGCCGCGCAATCCCAAGCCTTTTTCGACAAATGCCTTCGCTAAATCTTCACGCGCGTCCCCGGAGAACTCCACGTGCGCAAAAATCAGGTCATTTTCGGCGCGCACGCTGTGGTTATCCAGTCCTGAATGGCCGCTCAACACCGACTCAACGACGTCTAGTTCACCGCGCAGAATAAACTCGACCGCAAGTTTGCCGCGCAGTCGGTCCCGCAATTCCTGCTCCGAGCCTTCGGCGACAATTTTGCCGTCATGCAAGACCATGAGCCGGTCGCAGGTCTGAGAAATCTCCGAAAGAATATGGGAACTCACCAGGACCGTGCAGGTGGTTTTCAGCGCCTTTAAGACCTCACGCATCTCGACAATCTGCACGGGATCGAGGCCCGAAATAGGCTCATCCAAGATCACCAATTTCGGCCGATGAATGATCGCCTGAGCGATACCCACGCGCTTCTTATAACCATGAGATAACTCATGAATTACGCGCTCAGCCACGTGCGTGAGCTGGCAGATTCCTAGAACTTCCGGCAGGCGTTTTTCGACGTCCGCCTTGGACATGCCGCGGATCTGCCCACACCATCTCAGGAAATCATCAACCCGCATCTCTTTGTAGAGCGGAGGCTCTTCGGGCAAATACCCAATCGCCGCGCGAGCGGAATCCGGCGCCTCAAGAACATCAACGCCGTTGATTCGGACCACGCCAGCGCTTGGCATCAAGAGTCCGGCCAGCACTTTCAAAACGGTCGATTTTCCCGCGCCATTCAGGCCAAGAAAACCAACAATCATGTTCTCTCCGACGTTGAATGACACGTCGCGAACGGCCGGAAAATCCCCGTAATATCGGGTCAATCCCTTCACTTCGATCATGATTGGCTCCACACAAGAACGCAGAAAACGATGCACGCCCGAACCTTTGTTCTGGCGATTTTATTCACACACCGAGGATTTGTTTTGATTGCTCAACGTCGATCGCCATCTGGGCAACCAACGCTTCCGCCGATTCGTAGCGCATATCGGACCGGACCCTTCCGACAAACTCGATCACCACATCGTGTTCATAAAGGTCTACAGGCCCGTCGGCATTCAAGATGAAAGACTCGATTCGGCGGTCTGAACCGTCAAAGGTCGGGCGAGTGCCGACATAGGTCGCTGAAGGATGGCGAGATTGGTCATCGTAGAGCCAGGTCGCGTAGATGCCATCGGGAGGCAGCAAACGCGGTTCGGTTTGAACGTTGGCGGTCGGATAACCTAAATCTCGCCCACGAGCGTCGCCATGAACCACCTTGCCAGAGACCACGAAATTTCGGCCAAGCAGCTCGCGGACGACGTCAAAGTCCGCCTCGCGCACCGCGTCGCGAATCCGGGTCGAACTCACGACCACGCCCTCGATTTGCGCCAGCCCAACGACATGAACAGCCACACCGCGCGCCGCACACAGCTCGGTCAAAATCTTTGTGTCACCGACTCGCCCTTTGCCAAATCGAAAACCCTCGCCCACCAGAACCTGTGACGCATCGATGCCGCAAACCAGGATCTCATCGACAAATTCTTTCGGACTTTTCGAAGACAACTCAGCGTCAAAATCCAACGCAACCAGATGCTCGATGCCCAGAAGCCCAAGTAAGATCGCGCGTTCGTCCAAGGACGTCAGGGCGAACGCAGGCGTGGTGGGTTTAAAAAATCTTACCGGATGCGGATCGAAGGTCAAAACGGCAGCTGACACGCCGGTC
>JBFFMO010000047.1:0-12205 GCA_041554035.1 Allomicrovenator sp.
GACTCTTCATACCTTCTTCAATAACCGGGCCACACTCGTGTGGGGTGGGCCAGTGCTTTGTTTTTGTTGGTGTATTTCGGGCGGCAGGTTGATTGTGCGCATCCGGCGGGCCCAGGCCACCGGACAAAGATGTCTGAGGTGCTGGAGTATTTCTTATCCACTAAGTGGCGTTACACAGGGCCTTCGTCCCGAGGTTGCAGAATCGAGCCCCGGCGGCTAGGATTCGGCCCGCGATTTACGAGGATGGCATGCGAACTTGGATGATATTGATTGTGGCGCTTATGGCGTTGCCGACATCGGCGACGGCACAAGAGACAGACGCTCAGGCAGCGACTTATCAGGCGGCCGCAAAGGCCACCTATGAGGAAGGCCTCAGCGAGCTTGCCGATGCCGATTATCTGGACGCGGCCCGTTTGTTCAATCAGGTACGCGCGCGCTTCTCGTATTCGCAATATGCTCCGTTGGCTGAGCTTCGCCTTGGCGACGTTTATTTTGGCGAAGAGAAGTTTGCGACCGCCATCGAGCAATACCGGGGGTTCATTAAGTTGCATCCGAGTCACGCCGAAGTTCCCTACGCCGCGTGGAGAGTCGCTCAGGCATTTGTGGGTCAGGTGCCCGACGATTGGTTCTTCATGCCTCCTGCGTATGAAAAAGATCAGGCTCGCACGAAAGACGCACAGCGCGAGCTGAAGTTCTTCATCGCGAAGTACCCCGAATCCAAATACGGATCGGAAGCCAAAAAGCAGCTGTCGAAGGTTCGTCGGCAATTGGCCGATCACGAATTATACGTGGCAGAGTTCTATTTGAAGAAATCGAACTACCGCGCAGCGGCCGGTCGATTGACCGGACTGCTCAAAGATTTTAACGGACTCGGACTCGATGCACGAGCACTGACACTGCTCGCGCACTGCTATATTGCGCTCGGCGACATGAACAAGGCTAAGGCTGCGCTTCAAGACCTCGTCGAATTCCACCCCAACGACCCCTTGTCAGAACAGGCTCGGGATTACCTGGCGAGTCATCGCCTCTGAATTTCGCCCCCGGTTGTTGACACCGGGAACCACAATAGCTATACCAACCGCCCTTGGTTTTGGGACTTGCCCGCCGATAATGGCCGGGCCCCAGCGTTGAATTGGAAAGATAATGAAGACCTACAGTGCCAAAAGTGAAGAAGTTCAGCGTGCATGGCACCTGATCGATCTCGAAGGCAAGACTCTCGGTCGCGTTGCGACAGAGATTGCAAAAATTCTCCGTGGAAAGAACAAGCCGCAATACACGCCGCATGTTGATACTGGAGATTTTGTAGTTGTCGTGAACTGCGAAAAGATCGCCGTGACCGGCAATAAACTTCAAGACAAACTCTACCGACGTCACTCGGGTTATCCCGGTGGACTTAAGGAAATCGCGTTGAAGGATCTTCTTGAGAAGAAGCCTGAACTCGTGATCACCTATGCGGTTCAAGGTATGTTGCCAAAAGGCCCACTCGGTCGGCAGATGCTTAAGAAGCTTAAGGTGAACGTCGGTCCTGATCACGAGAATGCGGCGCAGAAGCCAGTCAAACTCGAACTTTGATGAATTGATTCGTCCACGGACGAACCGGAGTAACTCATGGCGAAGATAGAACAGTTTCACGCGATTGGACGCCGCAAGTCGGCCCGCGCCCGCGTTTTCCTGCGTCCTGGCAGTGGCGAAGTCATTGTTAACGATGAGTCAGGCGACGATTATTTCCACCGCGACACCCTCATGATGATCGTGCGATCACCCATGGTTCTTACCGAAACTCTCGGTCAGTTCGATGTTATCGCTAACGTTTGTGGTGGCGGGAAAACCGGTCAAGCAGATGCCGTCAAACTCGGTATCTCACGTGCCCTTACGCTTTATGACATGGAGCTTCGCGCAACGCTTAAGCGTGGCGGATTCCTGACTCGCGATGCTCGCGAGAAAGAGCGAAAGAAATACGGTCAGCGTGGCGCTCGAGCCCGCTTCCAGTTCTCGAAACGTTAAACCTTTCGGAACTCGTTTCTGCCGCCCTCGGGCGGCTTTTTTTTTGCCAAATTTTCTTCAGCCGAGTCCAAAATGACCCAGGTCACTCTAAAGTCTGGAAAGTCGCGGCCTGTGGTCTCAGGACACCCCTGGGTGTTTTCGGGCGCGATCGCAAAAGTAGATAAACCCGGTGACGATTTCGTTGAAGTGCTTGACGATGAGGGGCGATCGTTGGGATTTGGTCTGCTTTCCGAGCATAGCGATATTCGGATTCGCATGGCGCCATCGCTTTCCGCGCCGCTCGGGGTCACCGAATTTGCGGCCGCAATCACGGCGGCCTTGAATCGCCGCCTCACCCTTGGCTTGGGCGGGGATTCTCACACTGCTTTCCGTCTGGTGAACAGTGAAGGGGACGGCCTTCCAGGGCTGATCGTCGACCATCTGGGTAATGTCCTGACGGTTCAGATCACCACCGCACCCATGTTTAGACGCCTCCAGACCATCGTCGAGGCTCTCCGCCAGGTGTTTCCTGACCATCATGTTCTTCGGATTCCGCCGCCCGAGTTTGTCGCGACCAAAGAACGCTTTTCGATCGATTTTGGTTGGGAAGGCGCCGCCGGACCTGACGAAGTCACGGTGAGGGAGGGCGAGGTCAAATTCGTGATCCCGACCGATCGCATGCAAAAGACAGGGCACTACGCGGATATGCGAATTCACCGTGAGTGGATTTCTCGGATATCGCGTGGAAAACGTGTGCTTGACGCGTACAGCTACAGCGGTGGTTTTGGGCTGCATGCCGCCGCCGGTGGGGCGAGCGAAGTCGTGTGTGTCGATTCGTCGGCAGATGCCTGTGACGCGGTGCGCCGAAATGCCGAAATCAACGGCTTTGGAGTGCAAACACAACAGTCCAAAGTGGATGACTTCCTGCGCTCATCATTCGACCGCGGCTCGCGATTCGATGTCGTGGTCCTCGATCCGCCCAAATTGGCGCCCTCGAAGAAACACGTCACTGGAGCGCTCAGGCTCTATGAGTCTCTTGCGATTCAAGCCGTTCGGATCATCGAGGAAGGCGTTCTGTGCGTGGGATCTTGCTCTGAAGCCATCGGCTTGTACGAATTAGAGCGGGTCATGGCGAATGTGCAGGCCAGGACTGACCGCCGAATGTCCACGATCTACGTAGGCACGCAGTCTCCTGATCACCCTTATCCGACGTCGATGCCAGAAGGCCGCTATCTTACATTTCTTGCCGTGCAGGTCAGTCCCGCTTGATCAGCGACTGGACGCGTTCGGTCACGGTCTTGCCTAACTTGAGGACGCCGTGGCGTGAACGCGTGATCAGGCGATCGAACCCCAGGAAACCGCCATTACGGCTTCGTCGGTCGAGTAAATCGTTGAGGTACAACTCACGAGCGATATGGCGTCGGACCTTACCGCTTGGCGATTTTGGGATCGAACGCGTCGAGACCCGGACGAAGGTGGGTTTGATTCCGCAATTCTGTTGAACTCGCTGCTCCAAAGCAGCCAAGAGTTCGTCGTCGTCGGCCCCTTCTTGGGCCTCAAACGCGACGATGATCCCATCAGGGACCTCAAAGGCGACTACCGCCGCGGAATGCACGCCGTCCACGGTGCTGGCGATCAGCTCCAGTTCATCCGGTGCAATGCTGCGTCCATCCCGAGTTCGAAGCATATTGGAGCTTCGTCCGACAACGTAGAGTTCTGCGTTGGCGATATATCCCTGATCGCCCGTACGTAACCATCCGGCGTCGATACGAGTTAAATCGGGTCCCAGCCGTGATTCGGGTGCGTCGTCGTATCCCAGCATCACGTTGGGGCCGCGCACACAGATCTCACCAACGATCCGTTCAACGACTTCAAGACCAGAGCGATCGATGATTTTGACTTCGACGTTCGCCATGGGGACGCCCACGCAGCAGATCTCGGCGCGGTCACTCAACTTCGTGTTTTGAGGGATGGCTTTTGTCTGCGCTCCGGGCTCAAGGTCGAAACGAGATACCAGATCAAAGTGAAGGGGTTTTTCCAGGCTTCCAAAAGTCACCCCGAGGGTGGCCTCAGCCATGCCGTAGACCGGCAAGAACATGTCCGGACGGGCTCCACAGCTCTCAAAGCGTGTGTTGATCGCCTCGACATGAAGTCGGTGTACCGGTTCGCCGCCCATCATTGCGACTCGCCACGATGACAGGTCGATCCCGTTCAGATGAGAATTCTGAGTACGTCTGGCAGCGTAATAATACGAATAGCTCGGCGCAACGGAGAGCGTAGCGCGATGCCTTGAGATGGCGAGGAGCCATTCTTCGGGACGAGTCATGAAGCGCTCTGGTGTGAGCAGCGCCATGTCCAGGCCCCAGTAGATGTTGAAGAGCAATCCACCGACAAGGCCCATGGTATTATGCATGGGCAACCACGACACACCCACATCATCGGCGGTGACGGCGAGTGCCAGACCGACAGCTTCCAGATTACTCAATACGTTGGCGTGAGATACGCGGACAGCGCCGCGGGTCGCGGTCGCGCCAGAAGTGGTCTGAATCCAAGCGATTTCAGGAAGGCCGCCCCTTGGAGACGGCGCCGCACCCATGGGCGTCGACTCTAAAAGACTCGGCAAGTCAGATACGAGCTTCAGCGGACCGTATTTCGGTGGTTTGACGGTTTCTCCCGTCCCCGAGTCGAAGACCGCAGCGGACGCATTCATGCGTCCTGCAAATCTGACAAAAAACTCGGCTTGGTTGGTGCGAGAATCGGCGCTGTTTGTCGGCGGGGCGATTGGAATCGGCGTGGCGCCGATCGCGATCGTTCCGAAGAACGCCTCGATGAAACCAAATCCCGAACCCATGGCCAGCAAGACGCGATCGTGTCGCTGAACACCGTGTCGCTCTAAAGCAGCGCCTACGCGCATCGCGCTTTCGCAGATCTGCGCGTACGTGCGGAACTCCTGACCACCGCGATCGTCGGTCAGGTAGAGTCCACGATCGGGTCGCGTCCAGGCGACCGACCGCAACATGTCAATCAGCGTTCGCCATTCGGCGCGCTCGGTTGATAAATCGATCTGATGAACGACGCCACGAAGCATTGACCAGAAATCCTGTAAACGGGAGCTGAGCATAACTCTGTATCACGGAGTTAGCATGCGCAGAACACCACCGATCATATCTATTCGTGAAGGCACGGTGCTTGGTCTCCCGCTTTCACCGACTCCCTTGAGTGAAATCACATGGAGCGCGCCTTTTGCCCATGATTCCCAACGCAGCCGGACATCGGTCGTGCCGTGATTTGCTCAAGGTCAAGCGCGTTGCTGGTGTGCAGGCCGTGTGTTAATTCGTCTGCCGTAGGAGGATCAATGTCACGCACAGCCGTAAAAAGACAGATTCAGCCCGGCGACCTTGTCCTTGTGACAGGGGCAGTTGGAGGCGTCGGACGCCATGTCGTTCAAGCCTTGGTTGACGCCGGTTGTGAGGTGCGCGCGGTCGATCTCAACAAGCCCGACGCCATGGTCGCCGAGCTGGTCGACCTGGACGCTGTGGAGTGGATCCAAGGCGACCTGGTCAAGATGAAGTTGGCGCCGCTGGTCGAGGGCTGCAAGGCCGTCGTGCATACGGCAGCGATGGTGGGAATCTCAGAGAGCTATGACGAGCTTGTGGTCACGAACGTTGATCTGGTGGAGTCACTCTACGAAGCCTGTGAGGCCGCCGGAGTCGTGCATTTTGTGCATTTTAGCACCGGGCAGATTTACGAACCCGCTCGAGGACTAAGGGACGAAAACGCGAAGATCTTTCCCGCAAATCCGTACGAAGAGACCAAAGTTGAAGGCGAACGAGTCTTTCCGACACGTGCCGTTTCAACTCATTGGACAGTGTTGAGGCCGGCATTGGTTTATGGCCCACATTGTGTCTCGATGAGCGCCGGTCTTGTTACTTTTCCGCCCATCCTACGAAATTTCATGCCGCTCCTACCCGGTTTTACGGGCGGTGCCCGTGCAAATTGGTGTCATGTGGTCGACCTCGCCTCGGCGACCATGGCGGTGCTTGGAAATCCCCGGTCATACGAACAGATCTTCAACGTGGGTGACGACACGCCACTTGGAAACGGCGAGGTCATCACCGCGATATCCGAGGCCTATGGGCTGCCAATTGGTCCTCTTGTGCCTTTTCCAAATGGCGCCATTTTGGTGGCCTTTTCGCCGGTCGTAGACCGCGAGTACGTGGAAAGGACGTTGCGACAGGTCTTGCGCCAGATTTGGAAACGCATCTGTACACGTTACCAACTCGACTCTCCGTTAAGGCCCAAATTGGACCGGAACGCGGTGTTTTATGTGGCCGAGGACACGGTGGTCGACCCAGGTAAATTGAAGGCGTTGGGATGGGTACCCGAATACCCCAGCCTCCGGGACGGAATCGGCGAGACGGTGAAATGGTATCAGGACCACGGATGGGTTCCTCGATACGACACTGAAACCGAAGCGATCATTCGCGAGCAGGGCTCTTTTGGGTTTTCGGTGTCGCAGCGGCTCGAAGGCCATTGGCATTCACCTGCCGGTGACCAGCCCAGTCCGGTTCATCTCAGCGTGGACCTCGAATTCAGAAACGTCCTCACGGGCGATTTTTCGGGTCGCCTTGAGGGAATGGCCTGGTTTGATGGCCTGGCGAACGACGTCGCGATCGAAGGCACGGTTCAGGTCAAAGTCTTGTCGGCCCGCAGCATTTCTTACGAGTTCGGATTTGAAGACGCCGAACATGGCGGACATCGCTGCAAGCTCGAAGCGACATTCAACGCCCTGCGGCCATTCAGCTCGATGTCGATGCTCAAGGGGCGCTTGATCAATCGCCACGGAGATCTGGTGGGCAATGTGGAGCTAAGCCTGGGTTTCGCCGACCAGGTGATTCCACTCCTGATGAGTTTCAGGCCGCTCTCGTGATTTCGACCTACGAAAATCGGCCAGCTTTCTGGTCAGGCGTGAGCGCTGCCGAATGGGGCGACTGGCATTGGCAGCAGCAAAATCGTGTGAGGACACTGGAGGTTCTTGAACAGGTGCTTGAGTTGACCTCGGAAGAACGTGGGGCTTTCGAGGCTGCAGGCGTGCGGTTCAGGGTTGCCGTGACCCCTCATTACGCCGCTCTGATGGACGCCAACGACCCCGAATGCCCCGTTCGACGGCAAGCGATTCCTGGGCCAGAAGAGCTCATCGAATATCCATTTGAACTCGAAGACCCGCTCGCCGAAGAAGCACATATGCCCGTGCCCGGCATCACGCATCGCTACCCCGATCGCGTGTTGTTTTATGTCAGCCATAACTGCCCAGTGTATTGCCGACATTGCACTCGCAAGAGGAAGGTCGCCGATCCGACAACGGCTGCGTCAAAAACACAGATTGAAGTGGGGCTGGAGTACATCCGGAGCAATCCAACCATCCGTGACGTGATTGTGTCTGGCGGCGATCCGCTGACCCTTTCCGATGAACGCCTTGATGCACTTCTTGGAGCCCTTCGAAGTATCGAGCATATCGAAGTGATTCGACTCGGGACACGTAATCCCGTGACATTGCCACAGCGCATCACCGAAGACCTTGCGGCGATTCTATCGAAGCACCGTCCGATCTACGTCCACACTCATTTTAACCATCCGCGGGAAGTCACAGCAGAAGCCGTGAAAGCGCTGGACCTGCTGCTTGGCGCGGGAAGCGTGCTGGGCAACCAGATGGTGTTGCTCAAGGGCGTCAACGACTCGATCACCACCGTCGTGGAGCTCAACCGGGCGCTACTGAAGGCCGGGTGCCGACCTTATTACATGCTGCAATGCGACATGGCTCAAGGGATCACTCATTTCCGAACGCCATTGAAAACCGGCATCGCGATCCTCGATCATCTTCGAGGCCGCATGGGCGGTATGGGCATCCCCGATTTTGTGGTCGATTTGCCAGGCGGCGGTGGCAAGATTGAGTTGGTGCCTGACTACGAAGTGAGTCAAAAACCCGATCCCTACGGCACACGCTACACTTTTCGAAATGGCCATCATGAGCACTTCGAATTCGTGGATATCGAAGACTAGTTCTGTTTCTTCGACTTGAGCTTGTCGATGGAAGTACGCAATTCGTCACGCAGACAAGACCAGCAGTCTTCACCCTTGCAGCCATTGCGGGGTAGGGCGTTGAATCGCTGAAGCGCCGCCAGCGCTCGGGAATCTCCGAGCTCGCCAATCCGAATAATATAATTCTTATTCTCGTCGCATTCGACCGCGTGGCGCAGGTTGATGGTCAATTGGTTCCATTCCTGCAATTTCTCGAATCGGCCAGATTCCATCAATGCGCTCAACGCTCTGCGACGAATCTTGCGGGAACGATGATGTTCGGCGAGTGCGGCCAATCGTGAATTGGCCCCCTCTTTCACAAATTTGTCGATAAAGGTCACTGCTTGAGCGGCCCCTTCGTCATCGTTGGTCTCGAATCGGCGCATGATCTCGTCAAGGAGTTCTCGGTCGCGGGCGTATCGGGGTTCAAGCTCGATGGCTTTGCCAAAAGCAGCCATCGCTTCGTCCCAACGATCTTGTTCAGCCAGAGCACGACCGAACGCAAACTGAGCATGCGGGTCTGACGCATGCTGATTCGCCCAATCCTGAAGATCGTCAAATCCATGTTCGCGGTCGTCTTTGAAGTTCGTCAAGATCTGCGTGATCTCGGGGCCCCCAACCAAGGCCTCGCGGTCAGGTTTGAGAATATCGCCCGCGCCATCCTCGTCTTCGGACTGGTCCGAGGTTTCTGAGCCTGACCCCTGAACGCCGGCGAGCGACCAAGCGCCCCACACGACGCCTACACCGCTGAGCACAATCACGACGGCAAAAATCGCGGCGCGAAAAAGCCCGCTCTCTTGCCGTTTGGTTTTCGGGGCAGCGATGCCTTTCAGACGGCGCTCAATTAGGTCGAGAGCTTCGTAGAGTTCGCTTGCGGACTGAAAACGCTCGTCGCGTCGTTTTGCGAGCAGCCGCATCACGACCTCTTCGAGTTCAACGTCGATAGGTTTGAAAGGGTTGGCATCACGGAAAGGAGCCGGCGGGTCCTGAAGATGCATGTTCAAGACGATCGTCAGGCTCTTGGCGTAGAAGGGCAACTTACCGGTCAAGAGTTCGTAGAGCATGATTCCCACGCTGTACAAATCGGCGCGATGGTCGACTTCTTTTCCGCTGGCCTGTTCGGGCGACATGTAGAGTGGGGATCCGTAGACCACCCCGGCCTGTGTTAGTCGCGCGGCGTCCTTAAACAGACGTACCTGCGCCACCCCAAAGTCGGTGATCTTGATGAAGTCTGGGTCGCCGTCTTTTTCGACCAGAAGGACGTTTTCGGGCTTGAGGTCGCGGTGAACGACGCCCAGATCATGCGCGCGTACAAGGCCGGCGCAGATCTGTTTTGCCACGTGAATCGCGCGTAATTCCGAAAAGTCCTCGCCTGCTTTGATCGCGTCGTGGAGCGGACGTCCGTCAACGAACTCCATGACCAAAAAGTAGGTGTCGCCGTCGTGTTGTCCGAAGTCGGTCGCTTTGCAGACATTTGGGTGGTCGATATTGGCCGCAGCCTGAGCCTCACGCTGGAATCGCTCCACGACTTCAGCGTCTTTCACATGCGTGGCATGCAAGACTTTGACGGCCACCACCTTCTTCATGTGCACGTGCTCTGCACGATACACAGAACCCATCGTTCCGCTGCCAAGCGGTTCCATGAGCCGGTACCTGTTCCCAAAGACTTGGCCCACCAGATTTTTGGTGTTTGGTGAACTCATTGACGTCCGAACGGCTGTTTACTCAAGCTTCTCGCGCGCCATGATTAAGTCATAGACGTACTTGCCGAGTTGTCGTCCGATATAGGTCAAAACGTTGACCTCGGCACCTATGAAGTGGTTGTTCTTTTTGTTGAGCAATTCGATCGCACCAAAAACACGTCCGTCGAATTGAATGGGCGCACAGCACATGCTCTGGGTTGGATAACCAAGTGCTTCCGAGATTTCGCGATAAAAACGCGGATCTTTTTCGGCATCGCTGATGGCCAGGCTCACGCCTTCTCTGGCGCAGAAGCCGGCGATTCCCTTGCCCATCGGAACCCGGAAATTCATGACTTCGTGAGCCTTGGGTCCACGTGCCGTTGCAAAGTAGAGCTCCCGGCCGTTCACGTCGGCAAACATCACGCTGCCGGCTTCCGCGCCGACTTTCTCGAGTGAGAGGTCCATCACAAAGTTGACGACCTGCTCCATCGACATGTCGCCTTCATGGATCTGGTTAATCTCGAGAAAAACCTCTTCCATGATGTTCTGCGAAACGGCTTCATTTCCACGGCCCACGACCAATGCTGGGCGTTGACCGGAGGGAACGCGCCGTTCTTCGACAACCTTGGCTTGCGGATCGTCACGTCGCAGGGATTCGAACGTTGAAGACCCAATTCGCATGCGTCCATCGGGAGATGACCATGAGTCCTGATTCGACGTTTCGGCTTCCAACGAAGGGTCCACTTGAATGCTTGGCCCGGAAGCCGCAATCGTTGAGTCCACAGGCGCCGGAGTCGTAACCTGAGCGGTGGGTGCTGCTACCGGCGCCGCAACGGCTACCGGCGCGGCAACGGCGACTGGCGCTGGCGCTGGCGTCGGCGCGACTGGTTTTGCCGCGATCACGGGCGTTGGGTCGGCAGTGAATGGCAGATCTTTGGCATCAATCCGAATCGTGGCCTTGTCGCTCTCGGCTTCCTCGACCTTTGGCTCCTGGATCTCACGCAACACGAAGACACGTCGTGACGTGGCGTCCGTGACGTGAATCGTGTTGTCGTCCTTGATGTCACACATCACATTTCGAATGAGTTCATCAGTCTCGCCGGTGCGCGCGAGACCAGACTTGAGCGCCATCATCCAGTTGTCGGCCTCGACCGTCATATTGACGTCGTAGCCCTGAGAGTCGGCGGCCGGAATAAAAACTTCGAAATACATTCGTTCCTCTTGTGTACCGCGAGATCGCGCTACGGCCATACAGCCAGTGGTTTTCGTGTTCCAGAATTACCGGAAACGTAGACAAAATGCCACAAGTTAAGAAGTAGACGTTTAGACTTCAGGCTGGCGTATTCCGCAAGCGCCACCGCGGCAGCCGCGTTTGGCGTTGGGGTCAACGACCCCATCAATCCGATATCCAGACTCCACAACATCAAAGGGCTCTCGCCATTCAATGACAGTGGTCAGAGTATCGCAATGAACGCATCGATGCACGAGTGTGTCGTGGTCCATTTGAGCAAAAACGAGAGTTTTTTCGGCGCAGACCGGGCAATCGGTCATGGGCAAGGTTACGTCTTCGTGCATTGATTTCCCAGGAGTTCACGAGTCGTTGCCAAAATGGTCTGGTCGACAAGTCTCGAAAACACAGGATCGTTTTGTAGGAGGGTGCGTGTCAACTCAGCTGTGGGCGAATCTGGGGATGCACCCATTTCACTTAAACGTGAAGCGATGATGCTGTCGGCGATTGCTGCGCGAAGATCGACCGTCTGGTCCACACCGCTCTGCAACGCTGCGACCACGTGTCGCATGATTGACGACGACTCATCTGTCGTCGTTTCGCTGATCTCCGCAGGCATGATGACGTCTTCTGGCGCAGTGGAATGCTCTGCCAGTAATTCATACATCTGTGCGAAGAGGTCGCCTGATTGACCGTCAACTCTCATTTCGTCTTTTCCGAAGTGTTCTGGGGTTAAGATGCCAGCTAGGAGCTACCTTCGTCAATAAACACATTATTTAGCAGCGCGAAGAGGCTCTCGAATTCACCGATATCCTCGGCCTCCCCAGCTTTTTTCAAATGCCGTCTTCCCTGAATCAATGATCCAGAAAGCAAGAGCGACTCAGCCAGTTGAAGGCGAGGGTATGCCCGGTTTGGATGACGGTCGGCGGCTCGCTTGAGCACGCGTGTGGCGAGTTGAAGGTCCCCCTTCGCCGCCAAGATCGCCCCTTTAAGCGTCTCGGGCAGCCAGTGGTCCGGCGCCAAAACGCCTGCCCGTTCACACGCCGCCATCGCCCGGTCCCATTCTCCATAATCAAGCAATAGGTAAGCGCGCTGCAATTCTTGATTGGCCTGCATAATCATCACACATGCATGTTGTTAATGGCGGCTTTCGCCGTGTCGTGTCGAGCCTTCATCAAATTGGACAACGTCGAGAAGCGTCGGTTGTCGTCTTGAATCGTCGTTTTTAGTTCAA